>JADJNH010000005.1:0-300000 GCA_016714365.1 Candidatus Vicinibacter affinis
TTTCAATGCTTCCGAACAATTTTGCATTTTCAAAACTTTATCTTCCGATATAGAGCCTTTCGTTTTGTTGCCATTGCAACTAATCGGTCAAATACTTTTCTTCAAGCTGCAATAGGGTAGGTGACTTTTGCCGGTTTCTCTATTTTGAATCCAGCATCTTTCAATACTGATATGCTCTAAGTATTCTTCTAACTTCTCTGCTAGTAGGTGTGTCTGAAATTCGTTGCTTGCCTTCTTCATTGATTAGATTTACTAAGCGGGTGCAGTAGATTTCGATTAAGCGAAATGTAACCGACTGAAAACCATCAGCTGGTGTTGCCGCTGCGAAAAGTATTATAGTCATCATAATTCATTCCGTATTTCATTACATCAAACGAACCTATAAGCATATTCGTGTAGCGGTTCAATCTCTAATTTTTTCAACCAAACATCTTCATTAAAAGGTTCATAAACCAATTGCTTTATTTCGTGAACCATCATTTTAAGGAAAAGCTCCGTTACTTGATGATACATAATAAAGATTTCTTCGTCCTTGAAATTGGTTCTTGGTTTTAAAGAAAGTAGCGTGTCTGCTTCTACATAATCCCAATAGTTGATTGGTTTTGCGTGAAGCAATCCTTTTAGATACGTTTCGGGATTTTCACCCAATTGCTGATATTTTGTTTCAATATCATTGATGATTTTTTCGTTGCTCATATTGTTGTGTTTTTAAGAAGTGTTATACCAAAAAATGTTAGACTTGCTACTTTAACGAATTCTAAGTCCTACATAATAAAAATGCAGATTGGAAGGAGGTACAATTTGACCTTGTATATGTAATTCTGCTCTTGCATCTAATGCAGGTATAGCCAAAAAGTTTGAATTAATAAAAAGAATAACAGGAAGGCAAAAAACAGATTTTGCCATTTCCAGAATTTCAGATGTATTATAAAAATGTTGATGATGACAATCAAAGCAAATACCAATTCAACTTTATTGAGGGCATTAAAAACCAATCTTCCATGCCTAATCCCAAAGGCACACTAATTCCTGGAGCACGGAATTTGAGCCAGGCTTCCATAAGCTGATGGCACAAACAAACCCAATCCATAGGAAAGTGCAAATAAGAGCTATGGGCATTTTTACAACTGTCATAGCAATGGAATGGAAGGATTGTTTTTTGTAATACTCAATTTTGAATGAAACATTTCAGCCATTCGTTGTCCTTGCCACTTCATTCGTTCTGCTTTTTCACCTTCAAAATTTTCATCAACAGTTTCGTAAAACAATTTTAACCATTGGTTGAAATGTTCAATGCCAACAGGAAGTTTTGCGTGCGGCAAAAACGGACTGCCGTGATAGGTGTGTTCATCCAACAAAACCGTTTGCCAAAAGCGGTACATTTTTTCCAAATGTGCAGGCCAACGGTCTTGAATTACATTATTGAAAACATCTTTCAATTGTTCGTCATTTCGTACTTTATCGTAGAAACAATCCACCACCTTTTAACATCATCAAGATTTAGTATGTCTTTCATTATTAAATTTATTTTTCAGTTTTCCAATAATTATTCGCTGCAGCAATAGTCTGAAACTCGATAGCAATGACATTGGCAGAAGCAATAAGTTGTGCGGTATCATTGGCATAATCGCTTCTTAATTTTTCTCTTGTTTCGGCATCTGTTTGTATGGCTGCGATAGACTTTCTTGCCATTTTTATAGCTAATTCTCTACCTTCTTGAGGGGTGTCGGTGATTAATGTCTCTAACCAAATTTCCTTGTTAGCCATTTCTATTTTTATTGAATTACAGACTAAAATTTGTGATGATATAAAATGCTGCCCAACCCAAAAAGCAATGAGCAAAATCCAAAGCCAACTCAGGATACTTTGCGGAGTTTCACTACCTTCAATAAGGAATTTTTTTTGATTGCCCTTGTCATAAGCATTTATCATCAACGGAATAACTCCGTCAACTACGCCATTATCACTCAATCCTTCTACGGAGATAGCAGGACCATTTTTGACAATAAATTTTATTTTCCTTATACCTTCTCTGCCTGTGGGTGATTTGCTAATGAGTTTTAAGGTGTGCTCGCCATCTGTTAATTTGCTGGTGTCAAAATCAAATTGCACCGGTGGAACCAACTCAGCTATGGGTTGTTGTTCATCATCCACAAAAAGTTTAATCTTGCTTTTATATTCTTCCATCTTATTTAATTGCTTAAGATTGATTGTTTGATATGGTCTTCATTTTTTTCACCGGGTTTTACTAGATATTTTATGGAGTAAATCAGCGTTAAAATGGTGATGACGGAGATAATGGCGATAATTACCCAATCCCAATTACTTTGAGGCCCGGCACCGTGAGTTAATCCTTGCGTTATTTTAGGTTGTTGCTTTTCGCAAACAGGACAAGCGATAGCTATTTGAGCTATAAAAATGATAAGTACGGATAGGAGATATTTTACTTTCATCTTGTTATTTGTTAGATGTTAATTTTATAAAATCCATAAGCTTTTTTACTTCTTCGGGAGTTACTGTTTTGGCATTATTACCCCAACTTGTTTTTTCGTGATTAATAATGGCGGTAACTTCTTCGGGAGTGAGGTTATTATCCAAGCCTACTGCATTCATCACTGCATATTCTGGTCTTGCATCATAACCAAGCATTATAATGTTGACTAATAATTCGAGATCATCACCCAGAACTATCGGGCTACCCTTTAATGATGGGAAAGCACCTTTAAGTCCTTCGCCATTGGCTTGGTGGCAACTCATACAATTATTAGTGTACAATAATTTGCCATCAGGTAGGTTAGCATTATTTCCATTTACTACCACAGGAATTTCTTTTTCTTGTACAAAAATTCCATAGGTAATTTACCATCAGGTAGTGGCGTTTGTTTTAGGCTTTGGAGATACGCTACTAATTGGAGTGCTTCTTGCGTGGCAACAATTCTTCCGCTAATTCCTTTTCTGTACGCATCAGGCACTACTACTTCAACATCTTTTCGCCTAACTCATTTTTCAATTCAAATAGCCAAGGGTAAGCTGGCATTATTGATTTTTCTACTACGGCTCTGGGTTGGTAGAGGTGCAATAAATTCCAAGTTAAGCTCGGCTGTCTTAAACCTATATTGGTTAAATCGGGGCCTGTTCTTTCCGTACCCATTAATGTAGCAGTGTTTGTCCAAAAATCTATTCTCGAAATACCCGCATAATCGGCTGGTATACCGGGTCTGCTGCCCCAAACATTGTCCATATCTACATTTCTAACTTGTTGGGTATGACAAGCCACACAGCCGTTGGCAATAAAACTTTTTTTACCAAGATATGCTTCTTGACTCAATGGCTCATATCCGGGCAAAGGAGCATTGTTTTCCTGATTATTGATAGCAGGCATTATGGCAACAATTATTGTTAGCCCAACAAATAGTCCTAGTGCCGTTCTGAATAGCTTTTTATGATTGTCGAAAAATTCCATTTCGTATATATTAATTTGTTACTTCTTGATTGTCCAGTTCAACCTTTGCATTTAGAATGTCTTTCGGAGAGCTCGGTATTTCTATTTCTACTTTCTTTTACCATTACATAAAAATTATAGGCAAACAAAATATGAGATAGCCACATCAATGAACCACCAATAGCTCGCCATAACCAATAGGGAGCCATCAATTCTACACTTTCAATAAATGATTTGGCACCTTCCATCCACATTAAACCCCTGAGTGTTGAACCGTACATTAATGGGAATGTGTAGAACAACAATCCAATTAATGCTAACCAAAAATGAGCACCAACTGTAATTTGAGGAGGTTCTTTTCCTGTCAATCGTGGTACAACGGTATAAATAAAGCCCCAAAGCATAAAGCAGATAATGCCATACATTGTGAGATGTGAATGAGCTACAGTAAAATCGGTAAAGTGCCATATTAAATTGGTAAACTTGAAAGCTTCAGCAGTTCCTTGTAAAGAACCCGTGAAGTAGAAAATAATACCAATCAAATAAAATGGTAAAGTATAGCTGCCTGAAAGTTTGTGCCACGAGCCTTTAAAAGTCATTAAAAAAGTTTGTAGTACCTGCAACAACTGGTATTATCATTCCTGCACTACCAACAATGGCAACAGTCTGTAACCACCAAGGAATAGCACTAAAAATAAAATGATGCGTTCCTATTAAAGTATAAAATAGGATTTGAACCCAAAACGCCAAGATTCCCAAACTGTATGAGTAGATGGGCTTGTTTAATTGTTGGGGAAGGAAATAATACATTAGTCCAAGATTGAAAAGCATAAACCACATACCCACACCTTGGTGCATATAGTAACCTTGTATAATTGTTTCACCTAAGCCATTTTGCCAACTTGGCCAATACGCAATTACGGCAATCACCAATAGAAACATCATAGCAGAAATGATGTACCAATTAGAAACATAAATTTCTTTGGTTGTTCTTTTGGCTATGGTTTTGTAAAAATTTCTTAGCGAAATGATAACACCAATACCAAAGAAAGCCATCACTGGCCAAATGTATTCTCGGTATTCGCCACCGCCATTGTTGATGCCAGCCATTAGGAACAAACTACCAAGTACAACTGAAGTGTTTATGAGAATGAGAGTTCGATAACCCGTTTTTATACTTGCAATTGGTACATTGCTCACTCTTGGAATGACATAATATGCCAAGCCCAACATTGCCAAAGATGCCCAGCCCCAAAATACAGCGTTAGTGTGTACAGGTCGTAATCTTCCAAAACTCAACCAACTGTATTGGTCAACATCTGGAGCAACAAATTTAATCCCTACATATTCACCAACAGTAGTTCCAAACAACAACCAAAAAGTGGCACAACCTAAATACCATAGAATGAGTTTGGTTAAGTCTGGTTCAATATAAGGTCTTGCTTGACTTTTCTTCTTTTGTTCAATAAATCGCAATGAACTTGCTTCGCTTACATTGTCAATTAATCCTTTTTCGTCTATAGGTGTCGTATCGCCAGCTAATTCAATATTAGAAAGCGAAAATTCAAGTTCTTTTTTCGTTGCTCTAATTTTTGAACTTCTTCGGGGCTTAAACTTTTCAAATACTCATTAAACTTTTCGAGTTCTTTTTCTTCAAGAATTTCTTTAGAATATTCTTGGCTTTAATGATTACCAATATCGAAGCAACAATTACTGGTATTGCTATCAGCAATAGTGTGAGGATAATGCCTGATTCGCTGAATATATTTTTTGTTTCCATTTCTTATTTATATTGGATATTATTGTCCACTATTTATTCAAATTTTTTATCGTTTTAAAAATGTTAAGCCCTTCTCAAAATCCATTGCCAAAGTTTTTACAGTAGTAGTTTCAAGCATTTTTTTAAGTTCATCTCTTATGACTTTAAATTGATTGTGCACAGGACAAGGTTTATCCGCATTGCATTGTTTTAAACCCAAACCACAGCCATTGTAAACAGAATCTCCATCAATTGCATAAACAATCGAACTTAATTTCACTTTTTCCAATTCACTTTTGGCCATTGAAAAACCACCTGTTGGTCCTTTGTCAGAATTAATAATGTTGCTTTTGGATAATCGCTGCAAAATTTTGGAGGTGTATGCTGAGGGCGATTCAATAGCTTCTGCCACTTCCTTCAAGCTCACTTTTCTGTCAAGCAAAGATTGCTCTGCAATGAAAATTGAAGCTCTAATACCATATTCACAAGCCTTTGAAAACATAATTTACTTTTTATCGGTGCAAAGATAAGTGCTTTTTTTAATAGTGGATATTATTGTCCAATATATTTTTAAAAGCGCTGGGAAATTTGGCTCTTTTGGTTTTGCGAAGGGTCGGCTTTGTGTGTTGGGGCAAAACCAAATGTGCCAAATGTGGGAGGGAAAACTATTTTAAATGTGCGGTGGGAAAATTTTTTAAACCCATTTGGGTCGGCTTGAGTGTCGGTAAAGTCAGGTCGGTTTGTGTCAAGTTACAGCGAAATTGCCTGCCGTTTTTTGGTCGTCTGTTGGTGGTCGGGTCGGTCGTCCTACGCTTGCTGGTAACGTCGAAGTATTCACGCCGTAGCTGCTACGAAAGTAGTAAAAAAAAGATGAATACATAAATAAAGTTGAATTTTTCACCAAAGTTGAAAGCAGCTATGGTCGGGAATACAATGTTATAAGAATTTAATTTTTTATGTATATAGAGTTGTTTAATGACGAAAATAGTAGTTTATCTTCAATAGAAGTTATAAAAGGGTTTAATATTCCTATTGATGGAAATATTGTAGCCGAATTTAGTTAATTTAATTTTACTTAATATGGTAGATTTTTATATAAAAGGTAATGTTAGTTCAATTTTGCCTCCGAAAGTTTTTCCTCTACAAATTCAAGGCAAGTGTGCATGTTCTTTGTTTCGAGTACAAATGGGAAACGGGCAGGATCTTGCATGTAGCTGCTATAAACAAAATTACATAAGTTTGAATAGTGTAAAAACATGAGTTCTACAAATAGGGTTTTAAGTTCATCTGATGTTTCATTTACGTTACTTGGTAATTTTAATTCGTTAAATTCTGATGTCCACTCTAGGGTTAAAGTTTTGTTTTCCAGTAAATATTTAACATCTGTTTTGAAAATAATTATGTTGTTTTTAATTCCAAAAGAATTAAGTTCAGTACCATTACCTTCAAGATTAAAATAGTTTTCGTCATAGACTTTTACTTCTTTAGTTGGAAAAGACCTTAAAATAGAGTAAGAATGATTGTAAATGTTCATGTTTTTCATTATATTATGGTTTTAATTTGTTACTATTTGGTTTATTAATTTCTTATAACGGTTTGCAGCTACAAGAAGTTGGCGATTTCGAAGCACAAAACTGTCTGCCAGCACTGAACTTGATACGAAGCACAAAGCTTGATTTAACCACTGAACCGCCAATTTCTTGTAGGTGCTGTTAGCACTTCGCCCTTCTTTTCTGTCGTGGTTGTTCGCTGTCATTTCGTGTCTGTCTTGGTGCGGTTGCTTGGTGGCTCTTTTGCTGTTTTTTGCTTGGCTTTGTGCGGTTGGAAAAACTGCAAATGTGCCACCAAATGCGTTGGCTTTATGTTAGTTTCAAAGGTCTAAAGTCGTGTAATAATTTATCTACAATTGTGTCGCTGTCATATTTTGCTAAAATTAATTTGTTGTCAATTGTTTTAAAACACTTTCCATTTAGCAATCTAAAGTTTGTCTCTATAAAGTCTGCAATATTTTCTTGTTGATATTCGTAAAGTTCAAATTTAGATTTGTCTTTGTTTGAAAAAAAATCAACAAAATTATTCCTAAACATTGTTTTGGTTTCAGTTCTAAATTTTTCTATAGTCTGCTTACCAAATTGAGTGTATGATTTTAACACGTACAGAAAATTAATTTTATATTGATGCACAAACAATGTATCTCTATCAAATAGTCTGTTTTCAAAATGGAACGATTTAACAATGTCGCCTTTTGCGTTTAATTCTGTTTTATCAAAGTTCTTGTAGTCGCTTATATAACCGTAAATGAAAAAATTAGGGGTTATGTTATAACCTTCGGTTAAATCATCTCTATATCTTAAATTTTCAGTGTAATATTTTCCAGTTTCGTTCAATAGGTCAATGTTATACTGAATAACATTTTTAGCATAATTAAACTGTTTGTATTTTGAAACTTTACCAGCAATGTTGTCCGATTTGTAATACTTAGAGTCGCCAATATAAAAAATATCACTTGTGTCTAAAATTGATTGGTAGTCAAAAACGTGGTCAATTATTTTACCATCATCATTGTATTTCAAATTTTTCAAAGTGGTGCCGTCTGCTGTTTTCTTTTCAATTATTGGGTCTGTGAATAGCTTGTCAATCATATCTTCAAAGACGAGATTGTAATTATTGACTGAAATAAATTCTTCATTTTTTCGGCTGATACTACTTATGTCTGTCTGTGAAAAGTAAATTTCGCATAAGTGATACATTTTTTTAAGTGTATCGTTAAAATAACGATATTTTATTTTTCTCAATTTTGACAAACCATTCTTTTGCAATAATTTGAATTGAGAACCTTTTATTATTTCGTATGACTTGTCTATTTGGAGATGTAAATGATGTTCAATATTGAAATGGTTCAAAATCGAAAAGAAATAAATCATTAGTTCCTCCTCAGTATTTATTACTTTCTTCTTATTTCTATAAATATTATAAATAGGTTGTTTGTCTTGTGTTATTAAAGGTAACGATTTACTTATAGTTCTTCCCCAATTAGGATTTCTAACTTGTTGTGACTTAAATTCAATGTGTTTAAATAGAATATTGCTCTTGTTTTTCTTGTAAAAATTAACAAAACTTAAAAGTAAATCTAAATACGAATATTCTTGTTTTCCTAGATTTGTATTAAGGTTTGAGGAAAGAGAGCTTTGTATAATTGCAGTTAATCTATTTCTTCGTCTGAACTCCAATAAACTGTTATAAAAGTAAACTGAAACTTGTCTTATCCAGTTATATTCGTCTTTATGCTTAAAGGTTTCTAAATTTTCTAATTCTAAAAGGTCTTTTTTAGTAATGCCAAAACTGTTTCTTGGCTGTCAGCCATAAAAACTTTGGGTAACATATATACCAATTCGCCCTTTTCATAAGAATGATAATATCCAACAGATAATATTGTTGCTTCTCGATTTTCCTGATGATAAAATTTTGGGTCATCAAAAATATCTTGAAGTAACTCTAATGCATATTTTTCTCCTTCAATCAGAATTTTCATAACTCCGCTGTTATATCAATTTTAAGGATTTCAAGTATCTCCCTTAATTTTACAATTCCGTTTGGCTCAATAGGGAAAAAGTCTTCATATGTAGTTTTGTTTAAGAATATATTATTTTCTTCCATTTCATCTTTAAAAACATCATTCCACAAATAGAAAATTGCTTTATTGACAAAGGTTTCAATATCAATTTCCTCTGTTTCTGGTTTTATAAAATAATTTCCTAAACATTTATCCATTCCCAAATTATCATTCTGTTTAATAACTGAATTCACAGATTTAATAAACGAAAGCCAAGAAAATGATTCTGTTTCCGAAAGTTGCACTTTGAATTTTGAAGATTTGTTGTTTTCAGAGTCTTCATAATTTATTGGAATATACTCCCAGTCCCATCTTCTTTTAAAAGCACTATCCATTGGAAACAAAGATTGGTCAGAAGTATTCATCGTAGCCAAAATATTAAGGTTTGGTGGTAGAATAAGTTTGTTACCATCAGTTTTATTATTACCAATGAATTTTGTATTTAAATACTCTTTTAATTCTTTAGATGGAGTTATATGATAATCATTGTTTCTGTCCAATAATTGAAAAATATCACCAAATATTTCGGCACAATTTCCTCGGTTTATTTCCTCAATAACTAAATAGTAATCATTGTCTAAATCATTCCAAGCCTTCACATATATGTTTGAAAATGCTTGAGGAACGAATTCATATCGAATATCTTTTCCGTCCATAGTCGGCTTATAGCCACCTACAAAAGCAGAATAATCATATTCAGGATGAAATGTAACTCTTTCTGTTCTTTCTTCTTTACCTGTAACTAGTTCTTTAACCTTATGCGACTTGCCTGTACCAGGTGCACCATAGAATATTTTTTGGATTAACTTTTCATTACTTAAATCCAATTTAGATTCCGTATTTTGAGCTAAATAGTGTTGATTGAACTCAAAATAAGAACAGATATCATTATCCTTTTTAAAAAGATAAACTTTTGTTTTCGTTGTATGAAGTAATAAATGTTTTATAGTGTTACTGTAAGAGTTGTCCCAATTTTTAAACCCGATACCATTACCAGCAGAACCTAAATCAGATTCTATATAAAAATTTGTTTTTAGATTTTGTTCTTCTGCAATTGAGAAAATAGTCTCAGAAAAATCTTTTGTATCTATTGAAGTTTCATCTTTATAATTTCTTTCGATTTCATTGTTTATAAAATCTAAGTCATTTAAAATGTTTGAAATAGAGAAATAATTTTTAATTCTTACATTATTTCTGTTTGATTTATTTTCTTTTTTGTCTTTTAAGATTTTTGGAAAGAATTTTTCAAAATCTGAATAAAGAGAAGTCGCAACAAAAAAATGATTTTTATCTCCACCGACACCTGTTTTTCTATTAATAGGAACGAACTCGTCATTTGTTTTTTCTGTTGATAATATCAATGTTGCCTCATAAATATTATTTTCAAGTGTTATGTATTTTTTCATTTTTGAAGATTATTTAAAAAGTTAAAAATTGATTTAGCAACTGCTTTGCCAAGACCTACCGGAACACTATTTCCTACTTGTCTTGATTGTTCTGATTTGCTTCCTAAAAATATATAATCGTCAGGATATCCCTGTAGCCTCGCCATTTCTCTAATAGTTATTCTTCTGTTTTCCGTTGGGTGATAATAATGGTCACAATTATTATGCACAATAGTATAGCTTTCTTTATTACTATGTAATCTTCTCATTGCTCTATTTAAATCGCTATTATTTTGAAGATTTTCTGGACAATCTTTCATTGACCCACCTTCAGGTATGTGTTTTACACGTTTTAGGTTAAGGTCAGTAATATTACTTACTTTGTGATTAGGATTGGTTTTTGGTATTGGTTTATCAATTATTGTTGCACCAACAGTGACATAATTTTCTTCGTTATGAGTTGGTTTTGGAAATTCAAATTTTGCATTTATGTCATCTCTGACACCAATTATTATCATTCTTCGTCTGCTTTGTGGCACTCCGTAATCTTTAGCGTTTAAAAGGCTATCATATAAAGTATAGCCACAACTACTTAACTCTTTTTTTATTAATTTAAAGACATTACCTTTTTCCATCGTTACCATTCCTGATACATTTTCCATTAAGAAAAGTTTAGGTTTGACATCTTTAATAATTCTTGAATATTCTTTAAATAGTTGGTTTCTTGGGTCGTCAAACGAACGTGAAGGATTCGCTGTAGAAAAACCTTGACAAGGCGGACCACCAATAATTATATCTGCATTTGGTATTTTCTTTAATTTTGAAATGTCTTCACACATAATGTGATTCCCAATATTATGTGCATATGTTTCACAAGCAGAATAATTGAAGTCATTTGCAAAAATGATTTCAAATTTACCAGTAGCTAAAAAACCTAAATCCAAACCACCGCTTCCAGAAAACAGCGAAATTACTTTAAGTTTATTTACAATCTCTTTTTCGCCTTGATGAACCCAACTTTTCCTTTTTTCAAATTCAAGCATTAGTGGTTCTTCAACAGTCTGTTGAATGGCTTTTGGTTCAATGTATGTTAATGCTCCTTTCATTTTAATTCAACTTTGTTTCTTAGCAATTCTTTTGCTTCCACACCTAATATTTCAGCAATTTCAAATAAAACTTCCAGTCTCGGTTGTTGTCTGTTCTGAATATAAGAATTAACCATATTATAGCTTTTACCTAACTGCTCTGCAAGCCATTTCTGTTTAATTCCTTTTTCCTCCAAGACTTCTTTAATTCTGTTCATAAAACTTATGACTTATTTATTTTATAGGGCAAATTTAAAATAATGTCATTTAATATCTCACATTTCAAGATAAAAAGTTATCAATATTTTGTCAGTTGTCAGGGTGGTGTGTGGGCTTGGGTGCGGTTGGGTAAAATTAAATGTGCTGCAAAAGCGTTGGCTTGTGTATCGGCTTGCAGCTCTTTTAATTTTACGAAGCGTTGGCATTTTGTCTTTTATTTTCTGCTCATTTGTTGTCGGTCGTGTCGGTTTTTTAGGGTGAGTGCTAACGGTTTCGGGCTTGGCGAAGGTGGCGATTTTCACCACAAATGTTGATGCGTAGAACCAAACTTTGATTAACCACAAATGTGTCTGCGGAGCATAAAACCGCCACTTTTGCCAAACCCGTGTTAGCGGTTCGTGCAATATTATATTTTTCATTTATTAATTATAAACTTAGAGTATCTTACACCGTTTTCAGTTTCAATTCCAAGAAAATAAATACCATTATTTAGGTTCGAGTCTATTTTTATATTCCCAGATACACTTATGTCTATTTTTTCATATACTATTTGACCTATTGAATTATAGATGTTGATTTTATTAGTCTTTGCAGAATTTGAAGAAAAATTAATTTCAAAAGATCCAGTATTCGGATTTGGGAACAATGTAAAATCATTTTGACGAGAAGTAAAATTCTCTAGTGACGACAATGGATTGGAAGATAATTCCCAAACAATTAATCGTCCACTATTACCTATAGAAGAGTAAACGACTGTATCTGTAAAAACGCTTCCAGCAGAAATGGATGATTCCGTTTGGTTAAAAATTGTTCCGCTTAAATAAGATGATTCAGTTAGCTCATAGCGTTTTGCATAACAATTTCCGCTCCCCATGGCAAGTTACTCACAGTTAAGTTTACTGAATTGCTTCCAGATGCAGGGTTTTCGGCAGGCAAGATAATTACTACTTTATCATTTGTGTTGCTTTTTCCAGCTAGGGCATACATTCCGGGATTTATTGTTAATGGTAATCTATTTAGCGCATCATTCATTTTATTTAAATTATAGAAAACATATGCCGATGGTTTTGGAAAAATTGGTCCAACGCGATACATTCCTAAACTAAGAAATTGTTAGTTGATGAATCTGCATCAAAAGACATACTTCATGTGACATCGAAATATTTCTATCCAGCATATCAATGATATGTTCGGTTTTATTCAATCCATAATCCAAATCTCCATAGGTTGTCGTTGTTGGGTCAATTCGCCCCCATTCAGCATTGATCAGCTCTGCGCTTGGCACATAGGTGTTTCTCCAACTCGTGGCTAAAGCAACTTTCGCACTATCGTATCCTCCTTTATATTGTGTATCAGAATATGGGTGGAAGGAAAGAAAATCAAACTTTTTATTATTTGCTTGCACTTCTTGTAAAAAACGAATCGGTATTAAGTTAAAAAAGAGTAAAAAGCAAAACTGCAACCTCCTAATTTTATATTACTTGCCAAGGATACATCTGCAGACACTTCATCTGCAATGGCAGCATAGGAGTCATAGAGGTCATATTCGTCACCAGTCCAGAAAAACTTTACCATAATAGGATTTGCCCATTGTTGATCAGGCTCATTCCAATGTTCGAAATAGGTGACACCAAAATTGGTATAACAATGTTTTATCAACTGGTACATGACTCTTCCATAAATTGCATTCGTAGAAGGAGGTGAATTTCTAATTTTGTTATCGTAGGCTAAGTTGTAAATGATGGATAATGCTGCTTGGTAATTAGGGACAGTATCTGAACTTAAAGTGAAAGGCATGTAGTCCATTGTTATAAATGGTTCAGCCCCATGGATTGAACTGCGGTAATCATCGAATCAATATAAGTGAAATCATAGTTAGATAAATTGTTAGCATCCACCATGTTGTTTCCGCCTTTATAAAATTCATAAGGTAAGTTGCGAAGCACATTGGTATTGGTAGAGGAGTAATTGGTATCAGGAGGATTATCAATTCTTCCTATTGAAATTCTGATATATCGAGGTTGTAGTTCTGCCATTTCAGTTGCAAAAGAAGGGTCGTTTAGAAATGAAATGTGCGGACCTGTAATGTTTGGATTGCCTCCATAACCAGCCATCAGATGATTTTCATAATGGTCTCGCCAAATAGGCTTCATTACAGATATGCTAGAACTAGCATTTACATTTACATTAATTGTCGTTTGAGCAAATAAATTTCCTGATAGAATTATCAAGAAAAATATTATGGGGGAAATTTTCTTAATCATTTTTTTATTTCGTTTCATTTCAATAGGATTAGTTTATGCATGACCGCTAACGTTTTCGGGCTTGGCGAAGGTGGCGATTTTCACCACAAATGTTGATGCGGAGAACCAAACTTTGATTAACCACAAATGTGTCTGCGGAGCACTGAACCGCCACTTTTGCCAAACCCGTGTTACAAGCTGGCCTTCTGTCCACCGAGTAGTTGAAACGCTTTACTGTCAACTGTTTTGGTGTCTGCATAGCAACTGATTTTTGTCTGTCGTTGGGTTGTGCGGTTGCGTATTTTTTATTTTCAGAAGGGGAGGAGATTTTTTTTAATTCAATTTTGTCTGGGTGGGAAAGGTGGAAGCTCTTTTGCAAGCTTTGGTCTGTGCTTGGGCTTGTGCGGCTTGCAAATGTGCTTACACCTGTGCGATGGCTTTTCATCTTTCTATTATTTCTTCGTTTGTTGAATCGTATTTGTAATAAATAATGTCGCCCGAAATGATGTAGTGAATTGCTTGTTCTATAATTGCTAACGGAGCAATAAACCATTCTCTCGGTGTGTGTCGGTTGCCGTCTTTGTCAAACACGTCAATGTTTAAGCAAGAGTTACCAAAGAAATTATGAAGCAGTTGTTCCAATTTCTGTGGGTTCATGTTGTAGCATTTGTAAGCCATTACAATTCTTACGTCTGCCATTAAATAGGTCGGCTCTTGAAAAGCATTTTTTTACTCTATCCTCAACTGTTGTCTTGGAAAAACCAATTTTAAAAAGGTTGTGAATCTCTTTTATTTCTTTCTTGTCCGACTTTGATTTGAGAATGTAAATGAAACCTGCTTCTTCGTCCTCGTCTGTGATGTTGTTGAATTTATTGGTAAAGTCTTCGTTTGTTTGGTCTGCGTTTTCTGTTACAACTTGTCCGTTGGCATAAAGCAATTTTTCAATAGAACGTTTCAGCATATTTGATTCTGTTCCGTTCTCGAAAATACATCTTGTTCGACCGTCTTCTCTTACTCTTGTTCCGTCTGGTTTGTAATGTTCCTTTTTTGTGATTTCAATTTTCTCTACAAAAAATAAAATTCCGTTATGAACGTAATATGCTCCTTGTCTAAGGTTGCCAAGTTTAAATTCAATCAGTTTTCGTTTTCCTTCTTTCAGGTCTTTTTGAACTGCTTTAAAAATCTGTTCGTATTTACCAAAGTCTTTGCAAGGCTTTCGTCTTGCAACAAAATCTGTTTCTGCTCTGCTTTTGTCGGTTGGCTTTATGTTTTTCAATTCAAACAAACCTTCGGTTTCATCATCTAATAAACCCAAAGGGTCATTGTCCATTATGTCGTCAATTGAAACTGGTTCTTTTGGTTCAATGCTTAATAGACCGTGAATGTCGTGGGCTTTTAGCATTTCCGATTTTGTGGCGTTTGCTCGAATGGAGTTTAAACGTGAATACAATTGATGTTCCTGAATGCCATTGTCGGCTTTTGGTTCTCGTTTGTTTTGTTCAAAAAACTCGTTTATTTCTTGGAAAGAAGCCACAAGCCTTTCATCTTCATTCCTTGCAGGAGAAGTCGATGGCTTTACGTTCAACAATCCTAACGGGTCGTTGTCCAATAATTCTTGTAGCTTTTTATCCTTGTCCACTTTGCTTTTTACGTTTTAAATCTTTTAAATAAATGATGGCTTCTGCCATTCTTTTTTCCAATGGGTCAGATGATGTAACACTTGGTTCTCTTTTTTCTTTGTCCATAAACGCTTTTACTTTATCAGGATATAAAAGCAAGGCTTCATCTAAAGTCATTTGAATTCTTGTTGATGCAATTACGTCTTGAATCACTTTCAAAACTTTCGTTGTAACATCTTTTGAAATTATTTCAAATGCTTTTTGGAAAGGATTGATGCGGTCAATCAAATCAATATGCAAATCATCAATGTTTACAAACTTGTCTGCCATTCGGATAAATCGTTTGTCGCCAACTTCTTTTAATTCTCCGCTTTTCATAATAGAATCAACCACTACATGCTGACGAACTTCTTCCACTTCTTCGGCAGATAGTTCAGGATATTTTATTTGAATGATTTTTGGAATCAAAACTTTGTTTATCACTTCGGGGTCAAGATTTCCCGGAATGGCTTTCAATACGGTGTCGTCTTGCAAAATGGTTGCTTTCAAATCGTTCAAGTCCGATTCAATAATGTCTTTTACACGTTTTGAACTTGGTAATTTAAAACCTCTGATTTTAACTTCTCCTGCACCTGCTTTGTCGTCATCCGAAAGTTTTGTTTTGAATTTAAAATTTGGTGCAAGCACTTGTTCCATCAATAGCGAAGCGGTAATAGCTTTCAGCATATTGTTTACCGATAGTTTTACCAAATCGTCTGCTGCATCAGGTTGAGCAATTAAGTTGGTAAATTGTGCATGGGTTTTATTGTTGCTGTCACGAGTGCAACGACCAATAATTTGAATTACTTCGGTCAATGAACCTCTGTAACCTACAGTTAAAGCATGTTCGCAAAAAGGCCAATCAAAACCTTCTTTTGCCATACCTAAAGCAATTATCAAATCCATGTCGTCCACAGTTTTGATGTTTCGCAAATAGGTAATTACTTTTTCTCTGTCTTTCGGAATGTCATTTACTAAGTCGGCAACTTTGATTATTTTTTTGTCGCTATGCCGTTTTAAATGGATGATACCTGTGTCGCTATCTACTTTTTTCACTTCTCCAATGGCATCCAAAATCGTGTCCACTTCATTGTGCTTGTCTTTGGTGGATTCGCCTGAATTTACATTGGGTATGTGAAGTATCGTTTTTTTGTTGGTGTCTAAAATCTCCAAAATGGCAGAAGTGTATTTGCCTTGATAAAAATGGTAGCCAATGCCCAATGATTTTAAATAATTGTAGCCGTTTAGTTGCTCGTAATAGTTGTAAGTTACTTTTGTAAACTTGGCTTCATCCGCTGGCAATAAAACAGGAACGCTGTCGCCTCTGAAATACGAACCTGTCATGGCTACAATATGAGCCGTTGACTTTTCCATAATGCTGCGGAGTAATTCACCCAAACGGCTGTCGTTATCTGCCGAAACGTGGTGAAATTCATCTATGGCTAATAACACATTGTTAAATTTGCTTTCGTCCAATTCTTCAAAAGCAAAGCGAAGTGTGGCATGGGTGCAAATCAAAATTTCTTCTTTGTTGTCCATGAAGTTTTTGAAAGCATTTACTTTGCTTGTGCTTCCGTCCATGCCTGGAGTGCAAAGGTTGTAATCGTCATTGGGTTCCCAATTGGCGAAAAAATTGTTTTCCTTTTTTAAATCTGCCATTGCAAACGAACCTGCAATTGACCTTTCGGGAACGGCAACAATTACTTTTTTTAAACCTTGTTTGCGTATTTTATCTAAAGCCAAAAACATCAATGCTCTTGATTTACCCGATGCTGGCGGTGCTTTGATTAATAAATATTGACTTTTACGTTCTTCGTAAGCACGGGCTGCCATTGGTCGCATTCCGTTGGCAGTGTTTTTTACACTTTCGCCTGTTTGGTGATATTCTATTTTTACTATGTCAGGCATATTTATTTCTTTTTCTTTTTGGGTTTAGCTTCGGTTTCAAACAAAGTTCCTTTGCTTTTTTCTTCTTCTATCATTTGCTCGTAGAGTTTAAATAAATACTCCAAGCGTTCTTCGTCTGTTTCAAATGGCTTGGTTCGGTAGCAGCGTTCTACTGCTAAGTCAAGTTGATGATGTGCCTCACGCAAACCATCAGGCATTTTATCAGGGTCGTAAAGTTGTGCTATTGTTTTTTCTGAATGTGCTTCTCTTTCTGCAAGGACATTCAAGGATTGCTTATAAATTTCATCTTTATTTGATTTACTTAGTTCAGGCACTGGAAAAGTATTATAACAAAGCATTGCAGAATATCTTAGACGAGATTCAAGGCAACCTGCTGTTGCCTTACTCCAAAGCATGTGCATTTTGGATGATAAGATTCCAAAAATATAAGGTTCAGAATCATACACTACTTGTGCAGAATTCATTGTGATGTAACTTGAATCAAAGAAGCCACATTGCAGGAACTCTCTTCTCTCAGAAGATGTGCATGGTATTAAAATCAAAGTTTCCCTTGCTATATTTCTATATCTGAATTGATGCGATTTGTGAACTAAAGTCCTTGCAACATCGCCACCATCCTCTCTAAATTCTTTGACTAATTGAATTCGTTTTTTAATTTCTGGAATTGCATTAGCTTCTTTAAGTTCGCTATCATCAATCCACAAACAAAATCTTTCAAGGCCTTGCAGAAACTCATCACCACCAATAACTTTTTTAATGAACTTCTTTGTTGAAGATGAACTTTTGATTAGCGATTCCTTTTCTTCACTTCCGAATCTTAAATGACCACCTTCTAAAGGCATATTACCATAGCTCATTATTGGAATACTCGAAAGTGGAGCAGTTCTTTTTGAAACTATAATTGATGAATTCGGGGTTAAATAAGGGCTTATTGTATTTACTTTGATTTTTATTTTATCATTAATAATCAAACGTTCTCTGTTGGATTTACTGCTTAGTCCAATTATTACACAGCTTACACCTGCATTGCCTTTTGCATTATTGCCCCATTTAAATGTGCTATGAGCAAAATATATAAAAACACCTTTTGTAAAAATGTTTGGCCATAATAATGCTACTTGGTCTCCTTGTGAAATTGAATTTGTTGTAACAAAAGCCATGTGTGCATTAAAATTTCTAATATAGTCGGAGCCTATATAAAACCAACAAGCGATATAGTCAAGATTCTTATATCCTTCAATTCCTGAAAAAACTGTTGCCATTTCCGCTTTTTGTGAAGGGCTTTGTCTTTTAGAACCTAAGTATGGTGGATTACCTAAAATAAAAATTTCCTTTCCTTTTTCTTTCGGACAAACTGTTTCCCAATCCAAACGTGTGGCGTTACCATGCACAATATTTCCTGTTTCGGTCAATGGCAATGCAGGTTTGGTTCGTCCAAACTCTTTAAAGAAAACTTGGTTCATTTGGTGTTCTGCCAACCACAAAGAAAGAATGGCCACTTCATGAGCAAAATCGTCTAATTCAATTCCGTAAAAATTACCCAAACTAATATTGCTAAATGCCAAACTGCCCATTGCTTTGAAAATTTTCATTTCCAACTTCCGCAATTCTTTGTAAGCAATAATTAAAAAATTGCCACTGCCGCAGGCAGGGTCAAATATTTTAATGTTCCAAATGCGGTGCAGTAATGCGTTTAGTTTTTTGTTGTTGCCTTTGGCTGCTTCAAATTCTTCGTAGAGTTCATTTAAAAAAAGCGGCTCAATTACTTTCATAATGTTAGGCACACTCGTATAGTGCATTCCTAAACCGCCACGGTGTTCAGGCGTAATTACCGCCTGAATCATTGAACCAAAAATATCAGGATTGATGGCACTCCAATCTAATTCTCCACTATCAATTACTGACTGTCTGCTTTTACGAGTAAATTTTGGTGCGGTGTGTTTGTTTCTAAAAAGTCCACCGTTTACATACGGAAAAGCGGTTAGGTATTGAGGTAAATTCTTTCGTTTGCTTTGTTCGGTATTCATTACCTCAAACAACTTGTCGAGATATGTATTCAGGTCGCTTCCGTCTTGTTGAGTGTGGCTTCCAACGCCCAATGTAAATTGCCCTTTTTCTAAAATGCCTGTATCCTCAGCAAAGAAACAAAACAACAAACGAGAAAGAAACACATTCAGGTTATGAACTTCGGCTTGTGTTTTTATTGGATTATCTTTCTTGATGTCGTCATAGAGTTTCGCCATTTTTTCGGCAGCTCTAACATCAGCAGGGTTTTCGTTTTGGTGTTGCGCTTTCTCCATGCCCGCCCAAGGCAAAAAGAAATCAAAGTGTTTGGCAATGTCAGTGATGGAAATGTCTAAAGTGTCTTGCGTTTTGGTGTCAACCGCCAATAGATTTTTGTAATCTGTAACCACCACAAAACGAGGGTCGTGTTTCACGGCTTTGTTGTCTGCGGTTAGGTCGGCAATGAGTTCATGCAAGTCAACGCCTTTTACGGATTTAAAAAATAGTTTCTTTTTCCAAGCAATTTCACCGTCCACTTTAGAAAGGTTCAGTCCACCGTCTTTGATGCGTTTTATAGTTGCTTTTGGTTGTCCGTATGCCAACAACAAATAATAAATGAAACTCTCTTTTTTGAAAGTCTTTACGAGTTGTTGCAAATTGTTGTCTATCTGGGCGATATGCATTTATTAGGAATTCAAGTTTTTAATATGTCGTTGCACTTCTCTTTCCACTTGGTCAAAGTCGGGCAGGTCTTTTATTTGTTCACTCATAGAGCTTTGCCACCTGCCTTTGTATTGAGGCAAACGTTCCGTTAATTTTTGCGGAAAATCGGTGTGCTTTAAATCTTTGCTTTTGCATTTGGTTTCAAATTCGTTCAGGTAAAAATCGGCATCCATTCCGTGTTCTTCCAGCAAATACCAGATGTCGTAAAAATCACGGGCTTGCATACGCTGCATTACCGACCGCATTTTTTCTACCAATACTTCTTCCAATGGATAGCAAAGCAATTGGTATGCTTCCAAATCGGTGTAGTCAACAAACACATCTTTCATCACAGGTTCAAACACCAATTGTTCACTGCGAGAAATGTCCACTTTTACACGTTTGTTATTGCCTTGTCCGCCAAGCGGACCAATGTAACTGATGTAAAAATTGATGCCGCCATCTTCATGCTCGTTATTGTCTATAATTTCAAGCGGAATATTGGCTTCCTCTTTTATGAATTCAAATACATCCTTGAACCAATCAAAAATCAACTCGTTGGTTGTTTCGCTATTCAGCAAGGTGAAATCAAGGTCTTCCGAAAAACGATAATCTTCAAAATATACTTTCTTTAAAACAGTCCCGCCTTTGAAAACTATTGCCTTTGAAAGTTGCTCATGTTTGGCAATACCAAAGAGAATCCACGAAAGAATATAGTCCTTTTCTATCTGCTGGTCACGAACCCCAACAGCTCTTGCTTTTTGCTGTATTTCTCCAGGTTTAATCATGTGTAAATAGCAGATTTAATGGTTTCGGTTTCCAAATTTTGTTGAATGCTCCAACGGCTGTTTCGCTTGCCTGTTTTGGGTAATTCAGTATCGAGCAACACATACGAAGCTGTTTTCAGTTTTTTCAAGTCGGCAATAATTTTTGAGTTGATGTCAAGCATTTCTAAAAGAAACCCCAATCGTTTTATTACAGCTTGCGAATCAAATTTCTTTGCATATTCAAGTAGTATGTCGTATTTGATTTTGTCTTTTGAGGTATAGATTGCTCTTGCTACTTCCACAATGCCACCTGCATAATCGGGTTTGAATAAGCAGTCTATAAATGTTTTTTCTAAATCAGAACAAAGCACTTTATTAAAACTATCAATCCAAATTTTCTTTGAACCGAAAAAGTGTTTCTCGTTGTGATAGATAAATTGAAAAGAAACTTCTTTTATTTTTATTTCTGATGGTCGTATTTGTTTTGATACAACGATTTGTTCTTTCAACGATGGCTGTGTAATCAGGTTGTGAATCTGTAAAGCCGAGTAATAACCAATGTAGTGTTTGGCATCATTCACTAAATGTTCTGCAATCAAATGCCAGTCGGGCATAAAGGTTTCCGCATTTTGTTCGTAGGGTATGATGTAATAAACACCTTCTTTCAAACGCATCAACAAACCTCTCTTTGTCATGTCGCTTAGTAGTTCTCTGACTGCACTTGCTTTAGAGTCGGGCAGGGCTTTGTAAGCCAAAGAATTGTCAAAGCAATTCCTGTCCTGTCCGTTGAAATAGGATAGAAGCTCGTTTGATTGCGTTGAAATATATTTATTTTTCATAGTAAATATGTCAGGTTAAACCTGACAGCAATGATACGAAAGATAATTTAGATAATCGTCTTGTTTTGTTAAAAATGTTATCATTCATAGTTAAACAGTCAGGATAAGCCTGACAATTGAGATATGAAACATCATTATTTGTCGGTGCGATGGCAAAATTGGCTCTTTTGCAAGCTTGGGTTTGTGTGTCGGCTTGTGCGGCTTGCAAATGTGCCAATGTGTGGCTGGCTAAAATTGAATTAAAAAAAATGTGCGGTGGGGAAAATAAAAAATACAGAAGGGTCGGCAATGAGTGTCGGCTCACTTGCTGTTTGTTTGAAATATGGTCTGTATGTCGTTGGTCACCTGTCAAAATTAGCGTTTCATTTTATGTTTATAGTCGTCCGTTTGGTCGTTGTTGTGTCGTCTGTTAGGCTTGCTTGTAACGGTTTCGGGCTTGGCGAAGGTGGCGATTTTTACCACTAAATTTCATACGAAGCACCAAAGTTCAAATTTAGCAAAAACTGTCATACGAAGCACTAAACCGCCACTTTTGCCAAACCCGTGTTATGCCTTCGTTGTTCTTCTTCGGTTGTCGTTTGTCCTTTCACAATGTCTGTCGTGGTGGGTTGGCTTGTAGGCTCTTTTGATTTTTTTGAGTTGGTCCAAGCGTTGGAAAAAAAGCAAATGTGCCTGCAAATGCATGGGCTTTACGTTGTAAAATGTTGTAACCGTGTCTAAAGGCTGTTTTCTAAAAATGTTCATAATTTCGTCTTGAATGTTTGATGATTTTAAGTATCTTTGTCAGGCAAGAAATTAAAAAAAGTGGAAACGAAGGAATTGATAAAAAACACAGGTGCTACTTTTACTCCAAAGGGCTTGGCAGACTATTTAAGTAGTCGAATCTTGTCTTATGTAGATAGGAAAGAAGTAACAGTCCTTGACCCTGCTTGCGGTGATGGCGAACTTTTGTTGTCTATGGGAGAACACTTGTCGGCTCGTGATATTGATTTTACACTAAATGGTTATGATTTAAATGAAGAATATTTGAGCCTTGCAAAAGAAAGGTCATACCGATTTGGTAAACAAAGAACCAATTTGGTAAAAGGAGATTTTTTGGAAGTCGTAGACATAAATCAAAATCAATTAACACTTAATTTTTTTGGAGCAAAAGGGAATGGAATAAATGAGTCCGCTGACATTGTAATTGCCAATCCTCCGTATGTAAGAACTCAAATTCTTGGAACAGAGCAAGCACAACTACTTGCTCAAAAATTCGATTTAAAAGGTCGTGTTGATTTATATTATCCTTTTTTAATTGCAATGACTGCAAGTCTAAAAATGGGAGGGATTATTGGCGTTATAACATCTAACAGGTATTTGTCAACTAAGAGTGGCGAAAGTGTCAGAAAGTTTTTAAATGAGAATTACGAAATACTTGAAATTGTTGATTTAGGTGACACCAAACTTTTTGACGCTGCTGTTCTTCCTGCAATATTTATTGGTAAGAAAAAAGGAAATGTTGAGGCAATTTCAAATGCAGCTAAATTCATTAAGGTTTATGAAGAACTGAATGGTTACAAAGGAGAACTAAAACCTGCCGCTAATATTTATGATGTATTGAATACATCCGATTCAGGTTACTTCTCTGTCAACGCAAAAAGATATAAAAAAACTGATGGCGTTCTAATGTGTCGAACCTCAAAAGGTTATTCATGGGAGTTGCTTTCAGATTCCGAATCTCTCTGGGTAAATAAGATTGACAATAATGCATCTTGTTTCGTTGGCGATTTATTCAAAGTTAGAGTTGGTATAAAAACTACGGCTGACAAAGTATTTATAAATGATGAATGGGATAAGTTAGGAACTGAAAAGCCTGAAGCGGATTTACTTAAAGATTTGATTTCACAGGAGAATATTGGCAGATGGGGAACAACCGCAAAAGCTACTCTTCAAATTCTATATCCTCATTATAATAAGGACGGAAACAAAACAACTATTGATATAGAGCAGTTCCCAAAAGCTAAAAAATACTTTGAGAGATTTGAAGCACGACTAAAGGAGAGAAAATATTTGATTGATGCTGGCAGAAAATGGTTTGAAATATGGGTTCCTCATAATCCGGACTATTGGAATTTACCAAAGTTGGTGTTTCCTGATATAAGTTTGTCGCCAAGATTTTTCTTTGATGAAGGAGGAAAACTGGTCAATGGAAATTGCTATTGGATAGTAGCCGAAAAGAAGGAAAATGTGGACAAACTCTTATTAATACAAGGTGTTTCAAATTCAAAATTAATGACAAAGTATCACGACCTTGTTTTCAACAATAAGCTTTATTCAGGCAGGAGAAGATATTTTACCCAGTATGTAGAAAAGTATCCTTTACCTGATTGTAATTCCCCTATTGCAAAGTCAATAATCAAAATCGTTAAAAAACTTAACGCTGAAAATAATGCAGATAAAATTTCTCTGCTCGAAGAGCAATTAGAAATTAAAGTTGCAGAGGCTTTTGGTGTTTCGCCAATTTTTAAGCTGGATTAAATACCGCTTTACCATAATGCTTTTCAAAAAAGCTCATTGGAATGTTTCTTTGGCATTTATAACTCTCTGAACTTACATAAGAAAATATATCGCCAAGCCTTTCTCCTGGCGTTAAGATTATCCCTTCAATTATTTCGGTCTTAGGATTTGTTAAAGCAATTAAATAACGAACATCAAAAGTTGTTAGGTTCTTTTCTTCTATTACAAACTCTTCTCTTTCGGGAGAAAATCTACCTAAGTCAACTGTTGGTGAATCCTGAACTTTCACCTCTAACAATTGGTTTCTTATGTCAGGAAAAGCACCATACAATAATTCGTTTTCTTTAATAATGTAACCCAATAATTCCAACACCATTCTTTCAAGTGCTTGTCCTCTGTTTTTAGTTGCTGCTGCGTCAAGTTTCCTTCCGATTAATTTTTTAGCAACCATTTCTTTTAAAAGTGCAATTGAATACAACTCTTTAATATCTGGTTCTTCAACCATTCCCGACTTAGGAGGAACATAGTCATGAGTTATGCTGTAAGATAGTTTTTTGCTATCAGGAAATGAAAGTACTTTGTCGGGGCTTTCAAAAATACTTTTTCTTGCCTTTGAAGAAATCAGTAGTTGATGTTTTATTGTTGGTTTTCCAAACTTTCCAAAATGTTTTTCAATGTATTCGGCTGTCAGAACTATGACCGATGCGATAATACTTTTTGCTAAATCTATTTGCACAAATACAAATCTTACATCAGTGCATTTCAAACTTTCGCCTGAATCATATTTAATTAAAAGAGTATTACTTGCAGGTAATCTATTCCAAACTTGTAGATTATAGGAATCGCCAGATGTTACAATGTAGGTATCAATAAATTCTCTTGTTATTTTAGGAACTCCTTTTCCCTTGGGAGGAACTATTTCGTAACTTTCTTTTTCTGCTGCTTCGGGTAATGCAGACTTTTCAAGAGTCGCGGCAATTAACTTTCTAATATTAGAGCCGTCAGTTCTTGTCTTGCCTGTAATCTTAAATTCCGTTCCGATAAGTTCGGATAACTTTTGTGTCAACTCCTCTGGCTTAGTAAGTAGCGTAACAGATTTAGGTGGCAATTTAAATGCTTCGTTCATGTTTAGAATTTAAGAAGTTCAGATGGGTCAGTTTTTAAAGCCTTTGCTATCTTTTTCAGATTTATGACAGAGATATTTCTTTCGCCTCTTTCAACCGAGCCGATATATGTTCTGTCAAGGTCGCAAGCAAACGATAGTTTCTCTTGAGATAAGCCAATGTCAGTTCGTAATTGGCGAATTTTGTCGCCAACCTTTAGCAAATATGATTTTTCTTCTTTTGAATAAGATGCACCCATTTTATTGAAAAATTAGAGTGCAAAACTGCGTAATAGATGTCAATAAGTCTACGGACTATAAGTATCTTATTAGTGAATTCGCAATTACTTTGGGGAGGTGGGTGGTCTTTGGGTGCGGTTGGGTAAAATTAAATGTGGTGCAAAAACGTGGGCTTTGTGTGTTGGCTTGCACCTCTTTTAATTTTACGAAGCGTTGGCATTTTGTCGTCCGATATCAGCACGAATGTTGAAAGTTGCATTGTCGTCCTACAATGAGGCATAACGGATGAGTATTGACGACGTGCCACCACTTGAATAATACCAAGAGTGGAAAATATCTTACCTTTATACCAAGCCTGAAAAAGATAGCTGTTTGGTGGCATGTTCGTCAATACTGTGTTAATTCCAGTTTCTTTTCAGTTCCAATCTTAAAGTATATTTCATTGGTTTTTAAAAATGCTTGTTTCTTACATCAATTAGTTTTAATGAATTGAGATTTTAAAATCTTATTATTGGTAATGAATTGAACACTATAATATCCATTAATTAATCCACTTGCATCATAATTAACTTCTTTGTCATTTTTTAATTTAGTAGAATAAATTAACTGGCCTATTTCATTATAAATATTAAGCAATCCAGAATATGCTTTATCAAATTTCAATTGTATAATCTCATTAGCTGGATTTGGCGATATTTTTAATAAGTTTCCATTTTCGAAACTTACATCTTTATTCGTAGTCAAAATACCCAAGTCTTCACCCTTAAACATAGCCCAACTTGACCAAAGTGGAGCCTCATTCAAATTAGTAGCATTTTCTCGGTAGGTAAAATTGCACAATACATTTTCACCAATCAAGTCCATTTTATTCAAAGATATTTCAGTTTTAGTTCCAGGGTTGATTGTAAATGTATTTGTTTTAATGATATTGCCCAAGCCGTCTGATAGGTAAAATTCTACACTATTTTTTGTTCTTTTATGAACACAAATTAAAATTCTAGGACCTTTAGAAGTTTTTAAAAGTATGGATTGTGCGAAACTTACTTTGTCAGAACTTATTTCAAGTGGCCTCAGGTCTACTTTTTCTATTGCAGTCCCCAATCGATCAAAAAGAATAATATCCAAGGCAAAGTAAGAGTAAGGATTCTCTTGATATTTAGTTGCCCCAAAAATAAAATAATCATCAGAAATATAATACGGTCCAAATGTATTCGCATCAGCAGTTTTTAAGATATTCAACTTGCCTGAAGTCAGAATATTCAAATTTCTATCCATGTAATAATATCCAATATCAAAATCTTTTTGAATCATTGAATCTGGGTGAGTTTCTGAAGTGTAAGTACAAAATGTGTTATTGGAATTATCATAATTGAATAATCCATCAACCAATTTATGGTATTTAGTTGGAACATAGAGTTCAGTATTGCCTATTTCTTTGTTACTAATATCAAGAACAATTCGATTATACCATATACTACTTTTACCAGTTAATGTGTCAGTCAAATCTAGGTGATTAATGACAATGAAGTTTGTATCATTATAATAAAGATGTGTAGGGCCATAGGGAAAGGGAACAGGAATTCTTCTGGCATGGGGATCTTTTGGAATAGAAAATGTTGAATCAAAAATAACTCCATTTCTTTTATCTAAAATTAGCCTTTAGCAGAAGCAACAAACCATATTGGTTTAAAAAATGTGTCAAACTTACTATACTCTTCGTGGATTAATAATTCCAGATTATCTCCTTTAACAATAGGTCTATTCGCATAGCGCCTTTCTCCGACAGTTTCACTATAATATACCTGATCCCATAACAACATTCCATTTGTCACATCAATTGCCTCTATATAGTAACCGCCTATCCATGCCGGTCCGAATACAATATTATACACATTATATAGGACGTTTTTATCAATTACTGCTGGGGCTCGATAGAAATTTTGTTCCAAAAAAATTAAATTTCCACTTTTTATTGGAATCTTATCTGTATTGTGAAGATGCGTCCATAGTGGAATATAATTTTTGAATTGGAGTGGAGTATATTGTTGAGATACAATAAAATTCAACCAAACAAAATTCATTGTCAAAAATAGGAGTAGATTTTTTCATTTTTGTATTTTTTGATTGCTAACAAATCTAAACTTTGAGAGTATTTACTTTCATTATCTTAAAATAAAAGAATGGGTGACTGGTATTAAGTCGCCCATTCTTTGTTAATAAATAAAATTAAACTATGGAACAATTCCACACGGTCTATCCTCACAAGGCAATTGCAATCCATTACAAGTTAAGGTAATGATACCACAGTTTGAAGCTCCAATGGTTTGAAACACAGGCGGAGATATTCTTACAGTACCATCAGGAAGTGGTAGAGGCTCCCAGCAAAAAGTTCTTGTGCGCTGACAACATTTATCACCACATGTGATTTGGCTAATTTCAAAATTACTCAAATTTATACACCAGCGGTAGCAAGTTTGACGAACAAAATCAGATGAGTAATATGAATTATTTACACAGGGTGGGTGCCATGTATTAACCCAAGGACTTACATATTCACTCTCAACAATCAAAGATGCCTGATAAGACATTTGATCTAATACTACATCACCACCATGACCTGGAAGGTTAAAAATGCATGTTTCGCAATCTGGTGATAGTCCAGTAAGTCCGAAATTCCAAAATGTAAATGAATACGTAGGTACCGTTGAACCTGGAGGAATTACCCAACATACTCTGACATCAAAGCCAACGGTTGCAGTAGTGCATACTGGGCAAGTTGGATTTGGAGGTAAGTTTACTGTCCTTACAATATGGGCTGTTGCACAAGTCAAACCAGTCGCAGGTGGTTGTGGTTGACAGGCTGATGAAAATTGCGGAGGAATAATTCCTCTCGAAGATAAGACCTTACTGTTGTTAAATCCAGAATTAACTTCCTGAAAAAACTCTTGAAATTTGATTGAGCTAAAACTTTGGTCTGTTGTTGCTAATTCAGACCTATCAGCCTCATTTTGGCAAGAAAAAGCAATGAAAGAGATTAGGATAATCAAACCTAATCCTCGAAAAATAAATGTTTCATTTTTAAAAATTTTAATGATGAATAAAAATTATTAATGAAACAGCTTTAAAGCAAATATAAAACCTATTTTTGCGGCCTAATTTTCTAGTTAGTGGGCCTGCGTCCCCATTTCGATGGGTGGTCGTGGGCTTTTTTATTGTCTTTTTGACTGTTTATATCTTTAACTTAACGTTTTCATAACTAATTTAGTTCTTGAAATTGGAATTAACGTTTTGCAGCTACAAGAAGTTGGCGATTTCGAAGCACAAAACTGTCTGCCACCACTGAACTTGATACGAAGCTCAAAGCTTCATTTAACCACCGAACCGCCAATTTCTTGTAGGTGCTGTTATAGCCAGTTTCTTTTATGCTATTTTTATCTTTATGCTACTTCCTATTTCAAGTAGTATTTGTTTTGTTGATGCTTTATAGTTTCCGTTTTCTTTTAAAATAAAGACAATTCGAATAAGTTGTCCAATTCCTTCTCTAAATGTGTAATAATAGTATTGTGTTTCGTTATCAACTTTAAAGGCTTGATAAACATAATTATTATTTGTCTCTCTGTCGTCAATAGCTTCGTAACCACCTTCATTTACAAACCTTTCAAATAGAGCAAAGGTTTCATTTTTCAATTCGTCAAGCGTAAATGGATTCGCGATATCCAAAGGTTTTCCATAATTGGTAACAGAGAAATTGAGACTCTTAGATTTATTAACTGTCCTAAATCTGTCACTTTCGTATTGTGTCCAATCTGTTGGAATATCAATTAAATAAACGTTATCTACACCAACGATTTTAGTTTTAGACTCAGTGTCGTCACCTTCTTGGCGTTTACTTTTGAAAATATCAAATAATCCCATAATTATTTTTGTTTTTTTTGAATTGTTGCTTGGTTGTCGTGTCCTGAAATTGGCTATAACGTTTTGCAGCTACAAGAAGTTGGCGATTTCGAAGCACAAAACTGTCTGCCACCACTGAACTTGATACGAAGCTCAAAGCTTCATTTAACCACCGAACCGCCAATTTCTTGTAGGTGCTGTTATAGCCAGTTTCTTTTATGCTATTTTTATCTTTATGCTACTTCCTATTTCAAGTAGTATTTGTTTTGTTGATGCTTTATAGTTTCCGTTTTCTTTTAAAATAAAGACAATTCGAATAAGTTGTCCAATTCCTTCTCTAAATGTGTAATAATAGTATTGTGTTTCGTTATCAACTTTAAAGGCTTGATAAACATAATTATTATTTGTCTCTCTGTCGTCAATAGCTTCGTAACCACCTTCATTTACAAACCTTTCAAATAGAGCAAAGGTTTCATTTTTCAATTCGTCAAGCGTAAATGGATTCGCGATATCCAAAGGTTTTCCATAATTGGTAACAGAGAAATTGAGACTCTTAGATTTATTAACTGTCCTAAATCTGTCACTTTCGTATTGTGTCCAATCTGTTGGAATATCAATTAAATAAACGTTATCTACACCAACGATTTTAGTTTTAGACTCAGTGTCGTCACCTTCTTGGCGTTTACTTTTGAAAATATCAAATAATCCCATAATTATTTTTGTTTTTTTTGAATTGTTGCTTGGTTGTCGTGTCCTGAAATTGGCTATAACGTTCTGCCGCTAAAAGCTGGCAGGGGAATCAAAAGTAGTTAGTTTGGATTAAGAACCAAAAGATGAAGAAAGAAAAGACGATTGAAAAGCTACTCAGACCTGCTTGCTTTTAGCGGCTGTTATGCACAGTGCCTTACACATTGAGATGTCTTTTTTGAGATTTATTTTCTCCGCTTCATGATAAAAATTACACCAGAGGTTCCTCCAGATCCAGTTCCTTGAAAGCTACTGCCTTCTTCTAAAGTAAGTGTCTCCACTAATTCATATTCATTTTCAACCATGTAGTTTAAAATGGCCGCATACGACTTTCTATTAGTTAACACATCTGAATATTCTTCCCTTAATTTTATTTGTTCGGGAGAGTCGCCAAGGTCAACAATTATTTTGAGTTTTTGGAAAACAACTTACCAGAAACAGAGATATAGGCATATGAAAATGCCTGACCTTTCTCTTTATCCGTCTGATTAACTTGCGAGAAGGCTGTAAAACTAATTGCGGTGATTAACGCAAGTAATAGAAATTTTTTCATGTCAAATATCATTTTTGGTTGTCTTTCTAGGCATTGTGCATAACGGTTTCGGGCTTGGCGAAGGTGGCGATTTTCACCATAAATGTTGATGCGGAGAACCAAACTTTGATTAACCACAAATGTGTCTGCGTAGCACTGAACCGCCACTTTTGCCAAACCCGTGTTACAAGCCGTTTTTATTGTCCGTTGATTATTTCTATTGCCTTATTAATTAATTCGTCTTGTCCTTTTGAAATTCCTTGAATTGTCGGTTTAAGTTCAATGTTAGGCACAATGCCGACTCTTTGTGTTTCTTTTCCGTTAGGATAATAAACACCAATTCCACTAATCATTGTGGAAATTCCGCCTGGTAAGTAAAATTGCGACACATTGCCGTCTGCACCCGCTGTTGTCGAACCAATAACAGTTGAGTTTGGATTAACCCGATATGCCATTGTGTGAAATTCCGCAGAACTCTGTGAAATTTCATTTATTATAATAACGACTTTCCCTTTATAATATCTTTTATTTTTCTTTCCTGCGTTTAATGATTTGGTAAAAGTAAAAAGGCCCGGACTTTCAATACTACCGTTTGTAAATTTTACAAATGGGATGCTTTTGGGCATTAAATAATTACTCAAATCATAGATAGGAAAATCAGAAGGGTAATTTCTAATGTCGATAATTAACCCTTTTGTATTTTCTATTTCTTTCCAAATTTTAGGCAGGTATTCTCTTTTAAGAGAACCATTACTTATATAGGCAATGTCTTTATTTATCAATTTGAAGCAAGTGTCTGTACCTTGATATTTACTGTATAGGTTAATTTCTTTTGAAGAAAACGTTTTTAATGTTTTGCTTTCTATTTTGTCAATCCTAATAAATTCAATATTAATTATAGAATCATTTGTTCTTAAAAGATTGGATGCAATATCTCTCAATTTGGTCGGGTAATTCGAAGCTGGAGAAAATTTTAATCTTTCTTTTACTATTTCTTCAACTGGTCTATTATTAATAACTGAAATTACATCTCCAATTTCCAATCCTGTCTCCTTTCCCAATTTTTTATCATAAAATCCTGTTACAACAGGTTTGCTTTCAATAAATGTTAGTTCAACAGAAGCATAACGAAGTCCGAAATGATTATTTAAAACTTGGTTTCCGCCCCAAATATTTGCGTGGGTGTCGTGAACCCGCCCAATAAGTTCCAATACTTCAAGTGTGTATTCTGTTTCATCTTTTGCTTCAATAAATTTGGGTATAAATTCTTCTAATACATTTTTCCAATCTTCTTCGATAAGATTTTTATATGGGAAGTAGTATTGAATAATGTTCCAATATCTGTATAAAGTCAAAAGTCGAAAACCCGCATCGGGATATTTCATCGATGAATAGGCATTTTCGTTTTTAAAGTCAGGGTTGCCAACTCCAGGTTGTAATCCTATATAGTAATGCTCTTTCGGTCTATTTGCATTTTTAACTTTTAATAGTAAGGTCGTAAGTTCATCTGAAAAATTGGAATTTTTAATCCAAACTAAATCAGGTTCAATTTTTACTTCTGATGATTTAATCACAGTTTCCTTTCCTTGTGAAAATTCACCAAAACTATTTATCCATTTTATCAAAACGGTATCACGTTTTTTGCTGTTGTCTGAATTTAGAGCTTTTGGAAGAATTCTAAAAAGTTCATAATCCCAGTTGTATTCTCCCTTAGCAATATTAGGGTGATAGTATTTTAAAAAGCCCCAAATTAAACCAAGGCTTTTTAGATTTTCAATTTGGGGTTTGTCAATCGAGACACTTGTAATTCCCGAGCCTTTGTCAAATTCTTTATCTTTTTCAGCAGGAAATAATTTTCTTTGAAATGGTTTTAGGTCTTTTATGTCTTTCCCATCAATAGATAAGCTGAAATTATCTAACCACATTTTACCTTTCCCAACTAACAATCCTCCAATAACAATTTGTTTTGTTTTTTCAGGGTTCATCTCAAGGGTTATCTCATATTTTGTCCAGTCAGTTGTACCTTTTACCCCATTTTTATTCATATTATCAAAGGCAATAGATGGGTCAATTCTCATCCATAGTCCAGCATATCCGTCTGTCACGTTCTCGGTTTTAATGTATCCCGTAAGTGTAATTTTCTTACCCGCGTAGTTGTCGGGAATTGTAAAAGCCCAAGCCTTGAAGTCTGGATTTCCTTCTTTAAACTCAATGGAAGCAGAATATTTTCCACTTTTTATGATAATTGAGTCGATGGCAAGATTGTAATTTGAACCTCCGAAATTGTTCCAACCACTTGGACTTCCCTTCTCAGTAATTTCAAAGTCGAAATTTAAATTTGAAGGAGTCTCCTTTGTCTGGCAAAATGTGGCATTTGCAATTAATAAGATTAAAAATGTCAAGATTGATTTTTTCATTGTATGTCTGTCTTTTAAAATGGCTTGTAACGTTTTGGGGCTTTGCGAAGGTGGGGGATTAGAAGTACAAATGTTCATTTTAATACAAATGTTTATTAGAATTCCTAATGCTCAAATTTAACACAAATGCCCCACTTTTGCAAAACCCCTGTTAGTGGCTGGCTTTTTGTTCGTTTAAATCAATTTTTATTATTTCACTACTTTCTTTTTTCTTAATTATAAGCGTTGCAACTTTCCAATTGTCACTTTCTCCATTGCTAAATTTCATTTTTTCAATTCCTTTCTCTCCAAATAGAAAGTATCCTTTTTCATTAAGTTCTTTTATTAGTTCATTGAGTTGAAAACCCATTTGGACTTTGTCGTAAGCTTCAACCATTCCACTAATATCGCCGTAATCAGACAATTCTTGGAAAACACTTCCAATGTATTTTGCGTCTTCTTCATTTTCAATTTCATCGTAGTCAGTTCTATAACCGTGGCAATCCGCTATAATATTCAGTAATTCTTTCCCCGATGTTATTCGTGCTAAAAATTTCGGCTTACTTTCTTTCTCTTTATTAATTGCATTATTGATAGTTGTTTTAACCCAATTTTCGTGATTTAATTTCATATAACGAAGTAATTCTTCTGTATAAGTTTCAGTTAATTCGTCAATTTCTTTGTGATGATTTCTACATAGTAGAATTAAATTTCCAAAGTCATCGTAATCTTTAAGATATTCTTTATATCGTGGTCCATTTAGTTTACTGCTAATTATGTGACATTCTTCGCCAATATTAAATTCATCTTTATTTTTCTCATTGTTAAATAATTCTATTTTGCATATAGAACATCTATTACCTGATTTTGCCCAAAGATTTTTTCTTGTTTTGTCTGTAATTGCCATTCTTTCAGGTTTTTATGTAAGCTTGCCACTAACGGTTTGCGGGTTTAAGAAGTTGGCGATTTCGGAGCACAAAACTGTCAACCTGCACGAAAGTTTGATTGAAAAACTGAACTTCATTTAACCACTGAACCGCCAATTTATTAAACCCGCTGTTACCAGTAGTGCTTCTTCGTCCGTTGTTGCTGTGTCTGTCCATTTTACTGCTGTCTTGGTGCGTTGGCTTGGTAGCTCTTTTGCATTTTTTTGTTTGGCTTTTGCGTTGGCAAAAAATGCAAATGTGCTACCAAATGCGTTGGCTTATTTTTTCCAGTCATAGTTTACCGTTCCACAATTGCAACGAATTTTGTTTTTTACATTGTCAAAGTTTTTCATTGCAACAAACGATTTACACTTGTCGTCAGAGCAATAAAAAGTCTTGATTAGTTTTTTTACGTCTTCCCAAAATACGTCAAGGTCGTTAATGTTTTCTTTAAATGTATTGTCGTGTGATGTTTTATTTCCTATTAGAATTGGTGAAGCCAGAATACTGTCGATGTTGTTTTTGGTTTTCAAGTCTGCTGGTGATTGCTTGTTCACTCTGCTTTGAACAGACGACAAAAGTTCATTCATCATTCTTTCCTCATTCCTGTCATTGAAACGAAATGTAAGTCCAGCTTCAATGTTGAATGCAATCTGTTTTAATTGTCTTTCAGCATAACGTCTAATGTCATTGCCAAGTCCGTCAATGTTCTTTGCTTTGAACTTGCCTTCGATTTTGGTTCTCAAATCTACAAGCGGAGTTTCAAAAGTTGTTCCCTTTTCCGCTGTCCAAGAAAGTGATGTTATTAACCAATTATTTCGTTTTGCTTCACTTGATGCAATATCAAAAAAGTCTTTCTCGTGGGTTAATAAAATGATTTGATAATCACTGAACTTATTTATCAGAAGCCGAATAAATCTTGTTCTATGTGTGCTGTCAAAGCTTGAAATAACATCATCCAATACAAAAAAATCATTCTCTTTATTGAAAGCCTTAACAGATGCTAAGAAGAAAGCTAAACCTAAACAGTTTATGTGGCTTTCACTTAATAAAGCTACTGGCGGTGTTTGTCTTTCGTTGTAAAATGTATATTCTATTGTAATTCCAGAGAGTTCATCATTTTTGTCTTTGATTGGAACAAGTTGAATGTCCTCAACTTTTTCATTCGGGTTCATTTCAACGTAATAGCTGTTTATTTCATCCGAAAACATTGTTAAGAAACCTTCTAACGCTTCTTCCTGTCTTTTAATAAAGTCAGTGTATAAAGCCTCAAATGTTATTTGTTGTTTCGTTAAAACATCCTCTTCTCTTTCAAGTTTTTTATGAGCCGTATAAGCATCTAATGCTCTTGAAAGCTTTGTATGAATTTGCAGTTTAATATTTCCTTTGATGCTATCGGCAAGTGCCTTCGATTTTACTTTGGCGTTGGAAATTAAGCCCTTAATTTCTTTGTCATCAATTTTGACAAGCGAAAACTCTTTTAAAGGGTTTGTTGAAAAAATATCTTTTTTCAAATCTTCGCCAATAACTTTTATAGTATTTTGAATTTGCTCAATCTTCTTTTTTGTTGCTTCGTTTTCCTTTTCGGCAAGATGCTTCTCTTTTAGCAAACCGCTAATTACTGTATAATTATTACGAAGTAGCTTAGTAAGCTCTTCGCATTCTTCATTGAGTCTGTCTTGTTCCGCTTTTATTTCCTTTAAATCTTCAACTCTTTGATTTAATTCTTGTGTAAGTTTGAGTTTGTCCTTTTCTTGTTGACACAATGGGCAAAAATCATCCTTTACAATGTCTTTTTTAAGAACCTTTAAACCTTCTGAGAGTAATGCCAGCAATTGAAGTTTACCTATTTTATCGGCATCCTTCCTTAATGCGATATAGGATTTGTAATAATCTTTGTATAAAGAATGAATGTTATTAATCTCAATTTCTAAATCAGTTAATGTATCAGCAATTTTGTTGTGGAAAGCAATCTGCTCAACAACTTTAGTTTCTTCATTTGTTTCAATTGATTTAAGTGCTGTTTTAACATCCTTAAAAGATTTGATTTCTTTTTCAAGTTTTAACGGTGCAATTACTTTTAAAGCTGTTTCAAAGAATTGCTTTGAAGATGTGATGTTTTGTCCTAAACTCTCTAAAAGAATGGCTTGTTGAGCACTTCGCTTATTACTATATCCACCAGCCTTTATTCCTCGGGCAATTCGTCCGCCAACAAGCTTTAATAAACTTCTTAGTTCTTGCACTTGGCTGAAGCCAATTATATTTTGAAGGTGTTTAAGTTTGTCTCCTTTTGTAGCAATGATAAACTGCACCAAATCTCTGTATCGCAGAATTAAGTTTTCAGATTGCGATTGACTAAAATAACTTGCAAACTCCTTAGAACTATTTGAGTTAAATGTTTTAAGTAAATTGTTTATTGACTTTTCATTGTCAAGTAACTTGTTTGAATATTGAATTTCAATCTTTGCTTCATCACTTGGATTGAGAAATACGTTTCTTAATGCGTTTTTCCCCTTGCCTCCAACTTCTTCACCTGTCAAATGTTCTATGCTGTCATTATAGAACCATTCTAAAGCATCTGTAATTGAACTTTTACCTGTTCCATTGTCGCCATAGATTAGTAACGACTTCTTGTCGGGAGAAAGATTTAAACCTTCTCTAACACCTCTGATGCCAGTGATGTTTATTGATTTAATCTTGTTATTACTCATCTTCTTTGTCAATTTGTTTTAGTTCCTTCTGAACAATTTCGTCCAAAGTATTTTGAACATTTTTATCAGAAAGTTTTCCCTGACTATAAAGCTCAACTATTGCGTCAACGGTCTTTTTGTCTGCATTCGGAATGTTATAGATTTCCGCAAAAAAATCATCAATCACGTCCTTACCACTTTTTATTTTATCGTCCATAGTATTTGTTGTTATTCAAAATATTTCCAGTCAATTACAAAATTTGCTTTTATCTTTTTTTCTAAAATTTCAAATCCTGATTTGTTATTGCAAATCGGGTAAACACCATATTTTTCAACGAAGTCAAGTATAAAATAGCTTTCCAAATCTTCTATTCTAAATTCCCAAAAGTTTTTAAGCATTTCAAAATTTATTATCGTGAATTTAAGTTGACCTACTTTTCTATAATTTACAAGTCCTAAGTTTTTACTTTTTCCTTCAAAGTGTCCAGTCAGCCTACTTCCCATACTGTTCGTCTTTTTCTCACTCATTCCGATGTAAAGTAATTTTGATTTTTTGAATGGATATTGAATTTCGCAGTCTGTTGTGAAGATAAAATATAGTCCAACCAAACCTGCAAGTGGTTTAATATTTTGAATTTCAAAAGTCTTAGGCGTGTCAAAGTATATATTAAATTCACTATGCATTATTATACAGTAATATTATTTGTTTTTTTGACATCCCACACAAAACCAATTTCATTTAGTTTGTCAAATCTGAATTGCGATAATTTATTACGCTTATAATTTACTCTTTGGTCATTTACCCAGCGTCCTATTTCCTTATTGTGTTGTGGAACTATTGTTGTGCCGTTTAACTCTTTAAATTTTAATAGTATGTTATACTTCTTCAACCACTTGATGTCGTCTTGTTTACTCCCTTCATTGATTATGTCTTCACTCCATTTGAACCCCAATTCATTTAATAATTCAATTTTAAAATCGTCTAATTTATTTTGCTTTTTCTCCATTCTCTGCCCAAGAACCCAAGTGCCAAGAGACTTGTAATTTCCTGTTTTTGCAGAAGGGTTACAATTGTTATTAGCGATACTATATTTTTTTAATTCTTCATAACGCTTCATCCATGCTAAATCAAATCTTTCATAACGATTTGTTTCAAAATTGAAATCAATAGCTTTTAATTTATCAAGTCTTGCAGGAAGTAGTTTATTCCTCTTATATGCAGTTCGCTGACTAGCAGCAAATTTGTATAACGGGTGATTTCTTTTAATCTCATTATTTCCTTGTTCTTTGAACAATTTTTCTAAATCTTCATATTGCGAATTCCAATTATTTTCAAGTTGAATTTCTTTGCTTATACTGAAAGGGAATGCAATATCCTGTAATAGCTTGAGTTGTTCATCATTTAAAATATCTTCTCTAAACGACTTTCGTTGTATCTGCATCCATCTGTATAAATCCTTCTCTTTACTCGGAACATCCAAATGACTATGAATATTTTTGAATAGCAAAAGTTGATTGTAATTTAACTTCCAATCTAGTGGCGTTATTTCGGACTTTACTCTACCAGATTTTCTTGTTCCCTTCCACTTTCCACCGCCTTTTTCAAATGGGAAATTGATTTTGTCTAGTAAATCTTTTCTATGGGGTTTTAATTTATTTCTACTATGAATAAATCTTTGATTTTGCATCCAACCATTTAAAATTGGATTTATTTCTGCCATACTTGCAAATGAGTTCCCATTTTCAATTAATTCTTTCAATAGATTATAATTTTGCTGCCAGTTTTTTTCTTGTGTTCCAATCTCTTTTTCATGTTCAACTTTTTTGTAAGTATTGAAAACATATCCTGTTTTAAGGATAGAATTTATTTGTAAATCGTCTAACTGGTTTTCTCTATATTTTAGCCTAACCCTATGAAGCCAATTGAATAAATCTTTGTCAATTGCTTTTTTAACAAAGAAATTGTCGTTAGTCTGATTATATTGAATTAGGCGATTTATCATTACATCCCAATCAAAAAATTCTCTCTTAGTGTTTTCTAATTTTATTCCAATCTCTGCTAATAATTTGAGTTTGGTTTCATTTAGTCTGTTTCTTGAATTACTATATTTTAATTCTTTTACAAACTGCTTTAATATTTCATATTGAGGATGGTCTTTGGAGATTTTTACTGAATTGTAAGTTTTAAAATATTCAGATAACAATTCATATTTCTTTTGCCAACTTAATGTTACTTTTTTGTCATTACTAAAGCTCCAATCGAAGTTTATACTATTTAGTTTTTGAACAAGTTCTCTATCAAGTTTCTGTTTTGAGTTTGCCTCACGTTGTCGTCTTTCCCAAGAATATAATGCTAGATTTATTGCTGAACTAACTTGTTTAGTATTATGTTTTTCATAATATTCTTTTAGTTCTTCAAATCTTTCTTCCCATGATTTACTTTCTTCAAAAGTAAATTGAAATCCAATTGCTAACAATTGCTCAACCCTTTCAGGATTTAGCAATCCTTTGCGATAATTAATTCTCAATCTATTTACTTTTCTTCCTAAGGTAGTTCCCATTGTTGGAACGTTTACATTATCATGTATAGCCTTGTATTCTAACAATAATTTGTAATCGCTTTCAAATAATGACTTGTCAGGGTCAAAGTCAAAATTTACTTTTTCAAGTTTTTTTATTTCGCTATCGGAGAGAAGTCCTTTATTGAAATTCACTCTTTGACTTACACACCATGTTCCTAATCCAAAACCGTTCTTTAGTTTGTATCGGGCTGGAATGTTGGAGTTTCCATTGGCTTTGAAATATTGTTCAACTTCCTTGTAGTGAATTTCCCAACTGTCTTTTAGCGTTTCAATGACTTGGTTGAACAAAGCATTTTTAAGTTTCTCTTGAATTTGTTCAAACTGAATTACTCGTTCAGTTTGGTCATCTGAGAAGGTAAATTCTATGGTTGCCTTTTGTTTTCTGTTTTCCTTTTCCCACGCCAATTCGTTTATTTCAGTAACAAGTCTTTCATCTTGGTCGCAAAGTGAACGGATTACTGTAATTAAGTTTTTGTAATCACTTTTTTCAATTGCATCTTCTACTGTTTCTCTGTCCTTGTGAAAAATGGGAACAACGATAAAACCCATTTCCTTATTTCTGTGCTTGGCTTTACGCAAGGCTCTTCCTGCGGATTGCACAATATCAATTTTTGAATTCTTCGGGTCGCTGTAATAAACAACATCTATTACAGGAACATCAACACCTTCGGTTAAACACTTTGCATTAGAAACAACAGCTTTGTCGGCTTGCTCAAACGCTTTCAAAATAATTTCCCTTTCGCTTGTCGTTTGAGTTCCGCTAATTGAAGTTGAAATTGCATTAGGAACTAATCTGTTGTGTCGTGCAGCAAAGGCAAAAGCGTTTTTGATACGAGAATGGAAAGTTAAAGCATGAAATGCTTTATACTTTTCCATTACAATATTCAATGCGTAATTGTGTGCATAGTCAGTTATACTTTCGGATTTGGTCAACTGAATATTTCGTTCAATGTATTTCTTTAAATCGCTGTCTGAAACACCAACAGCAATGATTTTATAGTTTACTAAAATCTTCTTCGTGATTGCCGTTCCAAAAGTCATACGATACGCTTCTTTACCGTAAACTTTAGGATTGCTCATGTCTTTTAAAAAAGTAATTCTCCCTGTATGTTTTGCTTTCAATTCAGGCGAAGCAATTCGTGGAGTTGCTGTCATGTAGAGGCGTTTTACGCCTCTTACTTTTTCTTTGTTGTGAACTAAAGTGAATTTATTAAGGTCTTCAAAACCTGCTGTTTTGTGGGCTTCGTCTGCAATAATCAAATCAAATTGAAAGTCTGGAACTACTTGTAATGCATCAACAACAACCTGTAAAGATTGATAGGTTGAAAAAACAACCTTGTTTTCTGGTCGTTGCAAAAAGGAAGCAACAAGATTTTTATCAGATGTTACATTCCCTGGTATTTCGTAAGTGTGTGTAATTGCAATATCGTTGTCAATGTCTGCATCAATATCTTTTTCGCTACAAACATTTAAGCGAATAAATTTTGTGTTGTATGCTTCGTTCCAATTGCTTTTGATTTGTCGCAACAATGCTAATGAAGGAACTAAAACCAAAGTGTTTGTAGCTTGTAGTTTCTCCTTAATCCAAAGAGAGGTTAATGTTTTGCCTGCTCCGCAGGGCAAAATCAATTGCCCTCTTTCGTTGTCTTTAAAGTGATTTACTACTGCTTCAATTGCGTCTTGTTGGTAGTCGTGCGGAGTTGGTTTTTTGATTTCTTTAATCGGTTCACCGATTAAAGCGTTTCTCATTTTCTCAAAGGTCGCTGCTGAAATATTTTGAAGATGTGAGTAACTGAAAAATTTGAAGTTGTCAGTTAAGTTTTGAGCAACTTGTGTGATGTCAGAAGAATTTGAAAAAACACAATGCAAGTCAGCGTTTCGGGCAAAGCCAAAGAAGTTGCCCAATTTGTCAGCATTCCAATTGAGTTTTACTGTTTCGTCATTCTTGAATTTGCACTGAATTGCAATTACTTTTTCGTCACGGTCAACAATTAGTAAATCTATACCGTGTTCAACAGTCGGTAAGTTTAGTTTTTGTTTTAGGTCGGTTGGTATTTCTTCATAGAGGTAAACGTCTTTGCAGTCGTATTCTGCTGCAAATTCACTGTCATGGAGAAAACAAAGTTTTGTAAAGTATTCAAATAATTTTCCTGCTCTTGTTGTCTTGGCGGTTGTGTCTGTGGCTGATGTGTTATATTCTGAAAGTTTCGGTTTCAGGTCAGTCCACGAATGAACACCTTGTAAAAGTCCAGCTAATATTTTTTCATTCTCTGTCATTAGAAACGAAAAGTTGTCAGGTTACGGAGTGCGGTTGGGCAAAAGCAAATGTGGTGCAACTGTGTGTCGGCTTGTGGGTGGCGTTGCACCTCTTTTGATTTTGCTGAAGCGTTGGCTTTTCTGTTCATTTTTTGCACTGTCGTTTGATGTTGCACTGTCGTCATAGCATTACTGGTAACGATTTGCGGCTACAAGAAGTTGGCGATTTCGGAGACGAAAACTGTCTGCCACCACTACACTTGATACGAAGCACAAAACTTCATGTAACCACTGAACCGCCAATTTCTTGTAGGTGCTGTTAGCACCAGTTTTTATTTCCATTTCGTACTTTTTTTGTCGTCAACATTGTTTTCTTTTCATTAGTCAGCTATTTAATTGTCTGTACTAAAATTTCTCTTTCTCAATAACAAACCAGTCGTCCAAAACTGCTCCACTAAAATCTGTATCTAGTGCATAATATCCAATTGGTCTTAAGTTGTCAAGCCCAATTTGGTTTGTGTTTTCGAAATAAAGTCCTATTCGGGTTTTAATAATTGAACCTCCGTGTCGTCTGTCAATTTGATATTCAAACCTGTCAAATATTGCTTTAATTTCATTTTGTTCAAAGCCTCCTAAAAAGTCTATGTCGCCTTCATTGTCTTTGAATATTTGTTCAAGATTGTTAAACGCAGTCTTTGTTAAGTCAAGAGTCCTACATCTTTCTGTCAATAATATTTCGAGTTGTTGGTCTGTCATAAAATTGGTGCTAACGGTTTAGCACTGACGAAGTCCGCTGGCATTGCAGCCAAAGGTAGAAATTTAAGCCAAACTTTTGTATTTTCATTTAATCAAAAAATTTTAAAAAGCGGATTTTGTTCAGTGCTGTGTTATAGGTCGTTTTTAGTTTCATAATACATTTAGTAATCGATGTGCCGACTTTTAAAGTACTATTAATTTTTGAACTAAAACCCTATTGAATTCTTTTACTATAAATGAATACATACCTTTAGAAATATTTGAAATATCCATTTCATATAAATTGTATCTTAATTCAACATTTAATTTTTTTATTAACCGCCCATCAGAACTAATTAATAATATGCTTTCAGTAATTAATGGGTTTTCAAGTTTAATATTCAATTTGTCAGACGCGGGATTTGGCCAAATTTGAAAGTTATTTTGAAAAATATTTTCTGTTCCTGTAGTTCTTGAAGAGAATACTAACATTTTGGCTTTTGAATTATCCGCCCAATCACAAAATGCTAAATAAAAATTACCATCATTACCCAACGTTAAGGATTGGTATTCTCCTAATTCATCATTTGTGTATTCGGCTGAATAAAGAACCATTGGAGTTGAAAAAGTTTTTCCTTTATTTTCAGAAAAGACATATTTGAGATTAAAAGTATTAAATTCTTTTTGGTTATAAATGACATGAACATTACCATCACTAGTGATATAACCTTGGGCATAAGCACCATCAGATAATTTGATCGAATTCCAATTTTCATCAATGAAACTGTGATAAGTAATTGGAGTATTTGTTTCATGCGGTTCGTGGGACAACACACCAGCAAAATTAAAGTTAGTATGTGATATGGGCTTAGTGATATTGTTTGATATAGTGGTAGAATTATTTGAGATTGAAATATTCGACCAATTATCTCCAAAATCATTACTTGTAAAATGATATATTTGGTTATGTACAACACTTCCGAAAGTAACAAATAATTTTTTATTTTTGCCCCAACTAATGTCAGGTCCTGTATTGAAATTAAAAAATTCTTGTGGTATAAGAAATGAATGGGGAGTGCTCCATGTTTCACCACCATTTACCGATTTCGTAAAATTTATTTTGACATCCCATGGCTGAATTACAAAATCAGCTAAATTATAAACTAAAAAAAGTTCTCCATTGCCTTTTGCAATTAATTGAGGGTAATCTGATGCCTTACCATCATGATACGGTTTACTAATAAATTTCCACGATAATCCATCATCTATTGATTTATAGAGTTCCAAATCTATTATCCAGTCATCCCACGAAATTACTCGCATTACGATTAGATAGAAGTTACCAACATCATCATGTGCTAATACTGGATCAGCAACTGTTGCTTCCAGATTTCTTGGTTCTATGGAATCAATAACCGACCAGGTCATACCATTATCGATACTTCTATGTATTAGTGTACGTTCTCGGTTATTAGGTTGTGTGCTGATACGCTCCATGGAAGCAACAATAAACGTATTTGTTGTTTTTGATTGAATACATTCAAGTTCTACAATTCCTTTCGTCCCCAAACTGCTAATAGTCTGACCTTGTAAATGAAGTTGGAATAAGAGAATGAAAAATAGAAGTTTTGACTTGTTCATATAATTTAACGTGTATGATTAATTCTGGAAACCTATAAATTGGTTATATATTTTAATGATTTTATACATAAGTAATTTAATATTTATTTCTTTAGGATTTGACGGTTCATATATTTGAATGACCTATAATGTACACCAAAAGTAAACAAAGTCTACTGTTTTTGTAAGCTATGTACACTTTTAGTATTGGATATCTTTTTACAAATCGTCAAATGGACTTCGGATGCCCTGTATTTTTTTCTGGCTGACGTGGGTATAGATCTCTGTGGTCCTGCTGCTTTTATGCCCAAGCAATTCCTGGATATAACGAAGATCTGTTCCACTTTCTAAAAGATGGGTCGCGTAACTGTGCCTGAGCCAGTGCAGACTTACCGCCTTTTGATTTCCAGTTTCCACAAGAGCATTCTTAAGTACCTTGGCAATACTGGTCTCACTGTATTTTCCTCCATTTTGTCCTTCAAAAAGGTAATGCTTCGGCTTGTATGTTTTTATATATTCTTCCATTTGGCCCTGCAATTTCTGACTGAGTGGTACCACCCGGTCTTTATTTCCTTTGGATTGTTGAATGAGCAACAACTGACGATCGATCATTATATCCGTTAATCTAAGTTCCAGTAACTCACTTCGCCTTAAGCCACATGCGTAAAGGAGACTCAGCATTACTCTGTGTTTAAGGTTTTTTAAACTGTCGAGAATCTGCCTGACTTCTTCTTTGCTGAGTACGTTAGGTAATTTAAAGGAACGTCTGGGACGATGTATTTCCTCCAGATCTATTAACTTGTTTTCTTCCACCCGAAAAAACAATTTTAATGCGTTGACTACTTGATTCTGATAGGAAGAAGAATAAGCCTTGTAAAGAATGTAATCGTTATTAAACCTTATGATGTCCTCCAGGACGATCTCATTGATAGGTTTGCCTTTCATGAATTTTAGAAAAACACCTATTGCGTCGAGATAAGTCTTCTGAGTATTTTTACTGTACCTTTTGCTCTTAAGCCATGCCGAAAATCTTTCCAAAGGAAGGTCATACGCATGTCGAAACCTCTGTTGCTCCTTAACTTGATTTAATTTTCTTCTAAGTTCACTTTCGTCCAGCTTGGCGTTTTCTCCAAAACTATTTCTGAGTTCCATGAGCAAGCCTTTTCGGGGAGGAACTTTCCATACACGATGATCTGGATCCCATCGTACACCTTGGATTTTCTTAACTGCTGCAATCAAAATTGGATCATACGGAACACGGATGGTGAGCAGCTCCACTCCCTCTTGCTCCGCTAAGTCTAATAAAATGGTTTCCATTTGGTAGGTGTTTTATAGTGTTCTTAAAAATATTCATTCGTAGTATTTTGGTCAATAAGATATTTGCAGTGCTTACTAATTCCTGTTTCGCCCTAAAATCCTTCAGTTAGATGCTAACTTTATTTTACGGCTTCGCCGTCCTCACTCACAGATCCGCAAGCAAGGCATGGAAGGTGATTCTTATATTGCGTTCGTTCAGTTCAACTGTAATTGATCAGTCGGTATTTCTACCAAAAAAAACATGGATAGATTTTCAAGTTTTAACTGAACGAATTTTTTACCAATGAGATCTACCAGTATTCCGGTATTCCCGGCCAATAAACCGGCTTTTATTTTGACCTGTTTTCCTTTTAACCCTCGGATGGCCTGCAAGGAATTCTGAATAATCATGGACCCTCCCTTGCGAAGCAAATCAAGCTCTTCTTCCCTTATAATGGCATCCTGGTTTTCATGACGTACATAATGCAATACACCTTTAGCCTGAAAGACAGCCTGCCGGTCCTTGTCTTCATTGCACACAAATAAATAAGAAGGAAATGCGGGTACCGTCAATTTCTTCATCCGATCCGACCATTGGCGCATGACTTGGACCTTGGGTAAATAATGCTCTATCCCCAGTCGGGCAAGTTGCTGCTCTACTTTAAATTCATATCTTCCTTGTATATACAGGACCTTCCAGCTTGGCATCCGTCTAGGGTTAGTTGCCGTGCTAAATTAGAAATAATTTGCTTCTATGAGAATTAATTTTCCGGGCCCTTACCGCAGGTCTGAGGTGCTGGATAAAAAAGTTGCATCGCATTTGGCAAGATTATTTTGCCCCAGGCCTGGGCCTCTTGAATAAACAACAATTTAGTTTTATGCCAGGTGGATTTTAAAAACGCTGATGTTCTGTAATTTCAAGAAGCAATACATCCTTCCGAAAACTGATTGTACAAAGCAAACTTTCGTCATCAGCATTTTCTAAAAGTATAAAAACGCCTGTGACTAAATCGCCAATTATTTATTCCCTTTTAACAGATACCAATCAATCCAGGAATCCAATTGGCTCACCGAATGGGGACGAAGTAAAATCTCCTGTTTATGATCAAGAAGGTAGATGGTTGGTGTTGCAAATACATGGTATTTTTTTACATTGGGACTTTCCCATTTTTTATAATCACAAATACTGATAAAGGGAAACACAGATGCGAAACTTTTAAACGCCTGCTTACTGTCGTCCAGGGATACAAAAACGACCTCCACGTTATGCGCTTTCCATGCAGGATATTTACGAATCATTTGAGATAACTCCACCGGACATTGGGGGCACCAACTTGCACCAAAAATGACAACGGTGTAATTGGAATTTACATCAGATAACTTTTCGGGAATCTTCCCTGCTTCGTAAGCGGGAGCCAGTACATCGCCCCGGAATTCTATCTCTGGTGCTGAATTTCCTTTTTTCATGGCACGATAGCTTTCCAGCCGGGCTGCCAAATCTTGGTTCAGGGTACATGATGAATCATTGAGTAGTCTCAAGGAGAGATGTTCTGATGCTGCAAACAGACTGCTTCTTTCCAACAGTTTAAATAGTTGGTTGCCTATTTCATTCAACTTTTTTTCATCTGATTTCAGGTTTTGGATCATACAGTCTATGGAAATCTTCATTTCAAGATAAACGGAATCTAACGAACGTCCACTGTTTTCGATGAGCCAAAAATGACTTTCCATTAAATCGTTCAGCATGCCACTTTTGGATAAGCGTTCATCCATGTAATCCATGGCCCTGAATGAAGAAATAGCGGTCGGTATTTCATTCGGTCGGAATTGTGCAATCACCGATGCTGACCCTATGAGTTTGCGAATCGGTAAATACCAGCACACGTAAGAATTTTTTGGCAAGCTTGCCAAAAACAAATTATCCTCTGCCTGGATGCGTCGCTTTTCCTTGAATATGAATTGTCTTGAATCTTCATAACTCCTAAAGAGCGTATCGAGACGGTAAATTTTCTCCAAATAATCCCATGCGCTCAGGGTTTGTTCCCGACGCGCATGCTCCGAGGTGTATTGCTTAAATAGATTATTTTCCTTGCCGGCAATGAGCTTTATGGTTTCCGGTAAGGCCAAATCAGTCCCCTTCAATTGAATTGGTTCTCCGCACAAAACCACAAAAAAGGGTTTTTCGTCAGCTGAGACCAGATAGCCCATGCCCTGATCATTTTTGCTGTAAGAAAGTTCGAACGAGCCTTTTTCATCGGTTACTGCACTGTCAATCACGTAGGTATCAAAACCCTCATAACCCTTGAGTTTGATTGGCTGATTGGGCTGTCCAGAAAAAACGCCCCGGATTGTTTGACCATCTGACTGATTGAAAGAAAATAACAGGAAAACCAGCACGAAGATTCTGAAGCAGAAATCTGAAAGACTAAATTTCATTAGATTTCAGTGAATTTCAAAAATTTTAATCCTTAATGCAGCGAACAGACCGCCCGATCACTCTATTGCCACTGTCTAATCTGGCACTTCCGCTACTAAAATATAAATAATAAGCTCCACCACCAGCACTAGGAGTTGCAGTGCTTGACCAATAACGTCCGTTGGATCCAACATCTTCAAGAGAGCCATCGGCTTGTCGATACCCCCCCATGGTCAATTTTAACCATGAGCGAAAAGCCCCTTCCGCATTGTTGCTATGCCAAGTCAACCGTTCTGCTTCCCATTCTGAATCGGTAGGCACCCTGTAACCACTAGGGCATGGATTGTTAATGTACTTATCATGCTGCCACAATGCGTCGTTTTGAGGATTGCGCCAGTCGTATGGTATGGCGCTTGAAGTTATAAATTTATCATGACCGGGCGTATTGCTGCTGCTTTTAGTACTGGTTGTGTTGGATGTCCTGAGCTGGTGTCCGTCACCATCGCGTCCCCACTGATAGAGATAGCCATAACCGCCAGCGTCCGTGCTGGAGGTGGCCACTCGTGAGGCACCAAGGTTGCGGTCCATCCAAACCCTGCCGGTGGTTGGATTCACCACGACATTCGAGCCCGATGCCTCAGGCCACCAAGTTGGTTTTCCGTCAATAAAAACAAGGGATTGGCCATTTATACCTGGCGCTAATTTGACCCATTGCAAGTCGTTCCAGAACAACATCTGTCCTTCCTCCGTGCCCGCAACTGCTTCAAGAGTACCTGCCAATCCGGTCATGACGAGGCGACCAGTAGCTGCGCCGATTTGCCCATCGTCTGATATTTTTCCATGAGTGTGATTTGCTGCGCGATCCCATTTTGGCTCACCGTCCTGGAATGAAAGGGTTTGGTCATTCAAACCTGGTGCTAACTTGACCCATTGTAAGCCGTTCCAGAACAGCATCTGTCCTTCTCCTGTACCAGCCACGGCCTCCAAAGTTCCTCCCAATCCGGTCATGATGATGCGACCAATAGCTGCACCAATTTGCCCATCGTCTGATATTTTTCCATGGGTGTGATTTCCAGCCGCCACCTGAGTGGCAGATTTGCCAATATCGAGGGTGATGGTGGGATCGCCTCTGGATCCATCACCATCTGCAATGCTCATACCGTTCCCAATCACTTTTATCTCCCGTGCAGCAATCGTTCCGACACCCGCTCTGGCGATGAGGCCGTTTTCATTCAGGTTGTGTAGGGCAAAAGCCTGTCCCGTCAACCCAATGGTGCCGGTGCTGTTGATTGGTCCTCCGGTGATGCCATTAATGGTTGAAATGTTGGTGACAGTACCACTGCCCGTTCCGGCGCCGATGGCTGAACGAAAATCAGCAGCATTCAACGCACTGACACTGTTATCGCCATTCAGTCGCAAAAAACTGACACCAGACGGGTTCATAAGTCTGAAAAGATTACCTCCCACTGTCGTAGATCCGTGCACGGAACCGCTGCTTGTAGTGCTGTGCATCAGGGCAGAGTTCCAGTCTGAAATATGACCATTTGTGATGCCGTAAGAGGGACTTGCAGACCAAAGAGGATCGTTTTCACTAAAGCTTTTCAGATAACCCGCATTTGCATGGTCGCCCCAGGAAAACGCATTGTTCCAATTTGAAAGATTTGCATTGCTGATACCAAATGAAGGACTTGCCTTCCATAACGGGTCGGTTTCACTAAAACTTTTCAGATAGCCGGAAGCTGCATGATCGCCCCAGGAAAATGCATTGTTCCAGTTTAAAATATTTGTATTGCTGATACCATATGAAGGACTGGCTTTCCACTGAGGGTCAGTTTCTCCGGTTTTTAATTCTTCGGCCGTCCTCGCATACAATGCATAAGGTACGCTCAACATCTGGCTTACACCCGTGATCGTGTAATTGGTACCTCCAGCCGGATCAGTTTCTGTTTTGATAAAATAAGGACCCTTAGACCAGTCTATGGCTGTGAAGTTTCCGAAGACAGGGATGCCGCTGCCAATTTCAACAGAAACCAACCCATTGGCATTCGTATGCGGATTTGGATTGAAAATCTCCTCATATACCGTTGTTCCGGATGCAGAGCCTTGTAAAATACTTATTTTCATACCAATCTCTGCATTGGCAACCAATTGATTGGTCGTGTTGCGAACCACCGCCTGATAGCTCAATTTTTCGGGTGATTGAGCAAACAAAACTGCAGTCCAAAACATCGCTGCACATGTTAAGATTAGCTTATTCATATTTTTTGGATTTTAATGATTTTGAATGAATGAATTTTTTGATTTTTTTGATCTACAACATTCAAAAAGTAAGTACCGGGTGGTAATTGGATCATGCTAATTTGCGTATGCCGGGCTACTATTGGTCCGTTGTGAATTTTTTCACCTTGCATGTCAAAAATTTGATAAAGCAACTTTTCATTTTGGTAATCGCCGATATGCAAGGTTAAATCATCCGCGGTCGGATTGGGAAATACTTTGAGTGAGATATTCAACGCCGTTTTTTGTGTGCCTACATTGAAAATCTCGTATGCGTGTTGGACACCCTGCGCAACGCTACCAGAACTTCCGGTAATGGTGGTGTAAGCAATTTGTCCCACACTGTATGCCACGGTGCCACCGCTCCCAGTGGCGTTACTACCAGAAACATTTAGTGACTCCTGAGCCTGGGCGAATCTTCCTAAAAAAATTCCTGCCACGAATAATGCTGTTATTAAAGATGTATTTTTTTTCATACTGTTTTATGTTTTTAATAGACCCTACCCCATCTCAAATCAAAATATTTAATACAAAATACCAACTACGCACACTCCACTTCTCCGTACTGCATTGATGCCTCCCCGAATTCCAATCTCTTTTGACATCATCAAATGCGTACCTCATGGTTTACCCATTTACTGTCGATATTACGTATTTTGTATTAGAATTTACATGACCATTATCATTATTGGTATTGACTTAATTAAATCCCACTTAAGGCATTCTTGGTTATTCCCCATGGGTGGCACAAGTTTCTAACTTATGCCCCATATCTGTGGTTTGTATAAACCCAATAATTAAGTACACAACTATTTCAGTATTATTTTGCTTCTTAAAGAATTGCATATTCAACCCGAATGTTATTCAAATAAGCAAGCGTTTGAAAAATTAGCTTTGTAGTCTAAATGTCAATAAAATAATAATACTGTTGCCAATATTGATATTCTATATTATTAGAAGTATTATTTGGGTTAATATCAATTGGAATAATAATTTAGTTCAATTATCACTTTTTTTTGGACCATTAAGTTGTATCCATCGGCATCACCCGTTGTATTTTTCTAAATTGGTTTGGACCAATTTAGAAATAAATGGGCATCAGATTATTTCTAATTATTTCTTCCTCGCCATCACCACAAAAACTTGTGGCACCTGGGCCTTTCCAGGTCCAAAATAATACCTGCGCTCACCCACTTCTTTCATGGCCGGAAAACAATTAAACGGGGAGAACGGATATTCCTCCAATTTACTGATCTCCATGCCCTGTTTCAGCAATGGATTCAACACTTCTGAAATGGAATGTGACCAAAAAAATGAAGGCATGGCAATCGATGCCGATCCATCTGCATAGGTATTCTCTTCAAGATCTTCAAAGGGATTTCCGGTATTAAAATAAGGATAAGACATGGACCCGGTATTAAAATCAAACATATACAAGGCCGGATGAAACTCTGCCAGGTACAACATTCCACCGGTTGACAAAGAATCTGCAACAATCCTCGCCCACTCCTCCAGATCTGGCAACCAGCACAACACCCCATAGCTGGTAAATACCACATCAAATTTTCCAAGATTCAAACTCAACGTATCATATACATTGGCCTCCCTGAAATCTATCGATACACCCGCTTTTTTGCTGAGCTCCCTGGCACTGGAAATGGCCTCTTTCGAAAAATCTATGCCGGTACAAATGGCTCCTCTTCGCGCCAACGAAATGGTGTCCAATCCAAAATGACACTGTAAATGCAAAAGTCTCTTCCCTTTGAGATCCGGCAACAGAGACTCTTCTATTTCTGTCAAAGAGGACTTACCACCAACAATGGCCTCTGTCTCATAAAATTCAGAACCGATGTGCACATGGGTCCTCTTTTCCCAAAGTTGTCGATTGGTTTCAAAATACTTTCCATTGGTCTGATAATCCATAATAATAAATTTTGACAGGGTCGATGCAAGATAATCAAACTGCTTAAAATCGGCTCTAAATGCCTATTCTTGGCAGATAAACCTTAGTTTTGCAACTCAAAAATCAAATGTAATGGATCGCGTACGGATCAGTGAAGTATTGGAGCAGGATGGACAGGGTCAGGAAGTCAGTGTCATGGGATGGGTCAGAACCTTCCGCAGCAATCGTTTTGTCGCCCTGAATGATGGTTCTACCATCAACAACCTCCAGGTGGTGGTTGATTTTGAGCAGTTTGACGAATCGCTGTTGAAAAGGGTAACCATCGGTGCAGCCATCCATGCTACCGGCCTGCTGGTAGCCTCACAAGGCTCAGGACAAAAAGTGGAATTGCAGTGTAAATCCTTGTCCATCTTTGGTGACTCGGATCCTGCCGCTTACCCCCTGCAGCCTAAAAAACACAGTCTCGAATTCCTACGTCAGATCGCACATCTGCGCTTTAGAACAAATACTTTTGGCGCGATTTTTAGAATCCGTCACCACATCGCATTTGCCATCCACGAATTTTTTAACCAACGTGGATTCTATTATCTACATACACCCATCATTACCGCTTCTGATGCTGAAGGGGCAGGCGAAATGTTCAAAGTCACCACTTTAGACCTGGACAAATTGCCACGGGATGAACAGAACCAGATCGACTTCAAAGAAGACTTCTTTGGTCGCGCATCAAATCTCACCGTTTCCGGTCAGTTAGAAGCCGAACTGGCAGCCATGGCTCTATCACAAGTCTATACTTTTGGACCGACCTTCCGGGCTGAAAATTCCAATACCCCAAGACACCTCGCTGAATTCTGGATGATCGAACCGGAAGTGGCCTTTGCTGATCTGAACAGCAACATGGACCTGGCAGAAGCTTTGCTAAAATACGTCATCAAAAAAATTCTCGCAGATTGCGTCGATGATCTTAAATTCCTGAACGACCGCGAGCTGGAAGACGAAAAACAAAAACCTCAGGCAGAACGCAATGAAATGAATCTGCTCGACCGGCTAAAATTCGTCGTGGACAATGATTTCGTTCGCCTTACCTATACAGAAGCAATCGACATCCTTCAAAATTCTACCCCCAACAAAAAAGGTAAGTTCAAATTTCCGGTGGAAAAATGGGGGACTGACCTACAGTCCGAACACGAACGTTTCCTGGTAGAAAAGCATTTTAAAAAACCGGTCATCCTGATCAATTATCCGAAGGAAATTAAAGCCTTCTACATGCGCCAGAACGACGATGGAAAAACGGTAGCCGCCATGGACATTCTGTTCCCCGGCATTGGCGAAATCGTTGGTGGATCTCAACGAGAAGAGCGCTTGGATAAACTCACGGAAAGAATGAATGAAATGCACATTCCCACCGAGGAAATGTACTGGTACCTCGATACCCGCAGATATGGGGCCTGCCCGCATGCGGGCTTTGGGCTGGGTTTTGAACGACTGGTTTTGTTTATGACCGGCATGACCAATATCCGCGACGTCATCCCTTTCCCACGCTTCCCGGGTAATGCAGAATTTTAATCTCATCAGAAAATCAACATATGAAAAACTTAAGCTGGATCCTACACGCCGTCTCTTTAATCGCCATCATTTATTTATTGACTCAAAACAATAAATTAAAAAATAATTCCACCGCAGCATCTTCAACTACCACAGCCAGTTCATCTGGCACGACTTCATCCGATGCTGATTATCCTATTGCTTATTTTTATTCTGATTCTCTGCTCAGCCAGTTGAGTTTTTTCAAAGAGGGCGAACAGTCTTTTAAGAAAAAACAGGAAAACATGATGGCTGAATTAAAAAATAAAGAGGGCGGCCTTCAGCGCGAATTCCAGAAACTCCAGGAAAATGCCCCTAACATGACCCGCAAAGAACTGGAAGCCGGCCAGCAGAAACTTGCGAAAATGGAGCAGGAACTCATGATGCGCAAAGAAAATATGGGTGCCCAATTTGCCGAAGAAACTGCCGAATTCAACGATAAACTACACGCCAAAATCACCTCCTACCTCCAGGAATTGAACGCCAATAAAAAATACAAATTTGTCTTCTCCGTCGCACGCGAAGGCAACATTTTCTACGCCGACTCTGCACTGGACATCACACCCACCATGGTCCAGGCGCTGAATGAAAAATATGGAAAATGAGTTAATTAGCTAATGAGTTAATTAGCTAATTAGCTAATTGAACTTATTCAAAACTGGAATGATTCACTAGTTTGAATCATTCCTATAATCAGATGAGAAAGGACTTTAACTAATGAGCTCATAAGCTCATTTGAACAAGTGATAAAAATCGATGGATTCACATATGTGAATCCATCGAAAAACCAAATGAAAAGGCCATTAACCCATTAACTAATTAACTCATTAGCTAATTACCCATCCTGCCTTTTTGTCCACATCCCACCACTAATTTCAGCCATATTGTCATATAATTTTATTGAAATTCTGCCAGATTGATCAATTTTCGGCATTGGTACGTCCTTTGATCCATGATTTCCATTATTAACTTTAAAATCTATAAATCATGTGGACCAATAGCATCCAATTCAAAAATCCTCAAAACTGTGTAAGACCATCCGACTATTTACCTAAAGTAAAGATCAGCCAGGAGGGCATGGAATTTATTCCGGTGAATATTCTGGAGAATCCAAGCCAATATATGCTGAGATTTAATCTGGCGGGATATGACAAATCAGAAATAAAAATCAAAACAGAAGACAATCTGATTACCATCTCTACGCATCCTGCAGAAAATACCAATGCAGACAAAATCAGATTGAGTGAGTTCAAGAAAATGGAAATGAAGAGAAATGTCAGGATTCCTGTGGACGTCGTGAAAGAATCCATTCAGGCGAAGTATGAAAACGGAATACTGGAGATCATCATGCCCAAAAATGAGAATCTGAATAAAAGCATCAACATTGAATAATTATAAAAATAAATAAAATTATGAAACGTAATTTTTTCTATCCGATCACACCCATGGCCAACCAAATCGGCACCATGGTAGAAGATTTATTAAACAATGGTTTAAATGATTTTTTTGGTGGACAGGCTTTTCAATCCACGGTTCCTGCGGTAAACGTGAGTGAAAACGAAAATTCATTTATTGTTGAGGTCGCAGCTCCGGGACTTAAAAAAGAAGATTTCAAAGTATCTGTTGAAAAAGGATATTTGAACATCTCTACCAGTCAGGAAAAAGAAACCGAAGAGACAAAAGAAAATTATACCAGAAAGGAATTCAGCTACAGCAAATTCTCCAGAGCATTCAAATTGCCTGAGCATGCTGATGCAGCTAAAATTTCCGGCAGCTACAACAACGGGGTGTTAAAACTAACCATTGAGAAGAAAGTAGCCATCAAAGATGAGAAAACCATCGAAATTCAATAAAAGACAGTAATTGTTTTCGTAGTTAATTGTTCTAAAGTTCAGGGTTAATTTTTGAAGAGAAGACCGCGTCGCAAGATGCGGTCTTTTTAATTCTAAAAAACAGGAAATAATTTATTTAGAAATATTTTTGAATCCTGTTGATTAAGCGTAATTCAGAGTCAGGTAAATTTTATGGGGATTAATTAGAAATTAAACATCTTTAATAATTGGGTGACTGACCGATTTCCGCAATGCGGAATGAAGCACGACAGTGCTTCAAGGGAAGGAACCGCGAAAGCGGCTAACGAGAAAATTAGAGAATTAGAGAATTTGAAAATTAGCTAATGGATGACTGAACGATTTCCGCAAAGCGGAATGAAGCACGACAGTGCTTCACGTGAAGGAACCGCGAAAGCGGCATGAGGAAATGCTTGCATTTACGGAACAGCGAAAGCTGAAATTCTTTGACTTGGAATAGAAATTCTAATGCTTAATATGGGTTATATATTTATTTTGGAGAACTTAACTTGTCCGAAAGTTTACCGGACAAATAATCAACTTGTAATTTAGCCAACATAGATTCATACAAGGCGTCCTGCATTTTGGCAGCAATGTCTATGATGTCAAACTGCACTTGAGAGAATTCTAAACTGGTGATAGTGGCAAGCCTGAATTTTTCTTTGATGACTTCTAAATTTTCTTTGGCCAACTCCATTCTGGATTGCTCCAGTTCGTAAATTTTTAAACTTTGTGCAGCTTTTCTGGTGTTCAACTGTATCTCATAATCAGTATTGCTGGCCCACATTTCTTTTTGTAAAGCAAGCGACTGTAGGGAATAATCGAGTGCTTTGGATGATTTGCTGATGCGTCTCCCATCAAAAAGTGGAACGGAAATTTGCAATTGCGCGATGGGACCATAGTTCAACGAAAACAAATTGAATCCTGCCTGATTTTCTGTTCTGTTAAAATTATAGGCACCAAGAAAATTTAAAGACGGAATTCTCTCTGCCAACAATTCTCTTTTAGCAAAATTGTTGACCAACATTTGCTCATTTAAAATTCTTAGCTGTGGATGTTGATCATAATTCAAATTAATTCCTACCGCAGAAATATTTTCTCTCCCCGAAATGGTGTCAGTCAATTTTGGAAAAGCAATTTGCTTCTCCTGCATCAAATAAAAAAGTCGGGCATAAGCATCCCGCACATCGTCCTCTTGTTTGCTGAAAATAATCTGCAATTCCTGTAAATCCAATTTAGCTTTTAGGAGATCTGACTTGCCGGTGCGTCCCAGCTTAAATTTCTTTTCTTCCAGATCAACTCGGTCTCTTGACACTTCAATTTGCTCAAGGGTCACTAAACTCAAATTTTGCAACCTGATGACATTGTAGTAAGCAGCAGAAACATCGTATACCAAAGAGAGAATTTCTGATTCAATATTCAACTGACCTATACGCTCTATTACCTCCAACCGATCTTTGGTCGCATACAATTTAAATCCATTGAAGAGATTCCAGTTGAGCTGCACATTGGCATTGATGACTTCTGAGAGGGCATTATTCCGTTTGATTTCAGTACCGTTCACCAACTTTTGTTCCAGACTATTGCTGGAGAAGGAAGGGTTTGCGTTGAATCTCAATTCCGGATAGGCTCCTGCGTTGGTCCAGTTGTTGTTGTGCGCCGCCAAAGCAGCATCATTTTTTGCAATTAGCACACCATAATTTTTACTGACGGCCACCTGTAATGCTTCAGATAAACTCAGACTGCCCTCCTGAGCAACGGCTGCTTGAAGAATAGTAAAAGCGCAAATAACTATTTTAAACTTCTTCATCCTTTTGCTTCTTGGGTGATGATAGAAATGTATACATCGCAGGAATCACAAATAAGGTCAGAACAAGTGCAAACAACAACCCGCCCATAATGACCACACCTAGTGGAATCCTGCTGGACGAAGCCGAACCAAAAGAGAACGCAAGCGGTGAAGCACCTAAGGCCATGGCCAAGGTGGTCATCAAAATTGGTCGGAGCCGTTCTTTGGATCCTTCAATCACTGAAGTCAATTTACTTTCTCCTTTCCTTCTTTTTTGATTGGAAAAATCAACGATCAGAATTCCATTTTTGGTCACCAGACCGATGAGCATGATCATTCCAATCTGAGAAAAAATATTGATGGTTTGATCGGTTAACCAAAGAGATAACAGCGCGCCAAATATGGCCAACGGAACAGTAACCATGATGATGAAAGGATCGACAAAACTTTCAAATTGTGCAGCAAGCACCAGAAAAATTAAAACCAACGCCAGTACAAATGCAAAACCAACGCTACCGGAACTTTCAGCAAAATCTCTGGACGTGCCACTCAATGCTGTGGAATAGGAATTGTCCAGAATTTTATCTGCAATTTTTTTCATTTCTTCAATGCCTTCTCCAAGAGTAAAGCCCGGCGCAAGTCCTGCTGAAATGGTGGCAGATTTGTAACGGTTGAAATGATATATTGTCGGGGTGTTAATTCCTTCAGAAATGTCTACCAAATTGTCCAGACTGATGGAATTGCCATCCTTAGTGCGCACATAAAATGTCTTCAGATCGGAAGGGGCATCCCGAAAATTACGACTCACCTGACCAATGACCTGATATTGTCTGCCATTCATGGTAAAATATCCAAATCGCCTGTTGCTGAGTGCAAGCTGAAGGGTTTGGGCTACATCCTCCACACTCACACCAAGGTCTGAAGCCTTCAATCTGTCTACTTCTATCTTCAGTTCCGGTTTGTTGAATTTAAGATCTGAATCGATATTGATTAATTTAGGACTTTTGGCTGCCTCCTCCAGGAAGGTTGGCAGTACGGACTTTAACTTTTCAAAATTACTGTTCTGAATTACAAACTGTACTGGGAGGCCACTTCTTCTGCTGACGGAAATGGTTTGTTCCTGGATAGGGAAAGCCCGGCCTTCGCCTATCTTCGAGAGACTCTTGCTTACTCGCTGCACAATCTGATCCTGGCTGCTTTTTCGTTGGGACGGCTCTGTTAAAATTACCCTTACAAAACCGGTGTTGGCCGCTCCGGATCCTGTAAATCCGGGCGAGGTAACGGACAGGACTACTTCATGTTCCGGAACTGAGTCCATCATCAGCTGACTGAGCTTGTCCACATACTTATCCATACGGTCGTAAGAAGTACCTTCAGGGGCACTTACCTGAAGCCTGAACTGACCGCGGTCTTCCATTGGCGCCAGCTCGGATGGAATGGCATTGAAAAAATAATAACTCCCTCCAAGACAAATAACCAATACGACAATTGCTATCCATCTGAATTTTAAAAAATTGGTAAGCAATCTACCATATCCATTTTCAAGTCCTCTGAAAAAAGGTTCGGTGACCCGATAAAACCAACCCGGTTCTGTGGATTTTCTGGAAGCATAAACGTTCAATACTGGCGTCAGTGTAAGACTCACAAAGGCCGATATCAGCACCGCTCCTGCCACTACCACCCCAAATTCTCTGAATAAACGACCTACAAATCCCTGAAGGAAAATAACCGGAATAAACACCACCGCTAGGGTAATGGAAGTCGCAATTACTGCAAAATAAATTTCCGATGACCCCTCTCTGGCTGCCCTCATTTTGGACATGCCGGCCTCCATTTTTTTAAAGATATTCTCTGTTACGACAATGCCGTCATCCACCACTAAACCGGTCGCCAGAACAATGGCAAGAAGGGTTAATATATTGATGGAAAAACCAGCCAGATACATGACAAAAAATGCGCCGATCAAAGAGACCGGGATGTCAATCAATGGCCTTATGGCAATGATCCAGTCCCTGAAGAAAAGAAAAACGATCAATATCACCAGTAGCAATGCGATCATTAGGGTTTCTTCTACTTCCAGGATGGCCTTTTTAACAAATTTGGCCTGATCCAGTGCCACATTAATTTCAAATTCTGCAGGTAAGGTGGCTTTGATTTGCTCGATTCTCTTGTAAAATTCATCAGATATGGCAACATAACTGGTTCCCGGTTGGGGCATTACAGCAATGGCAATCATGGGCACTCCACTCTCTTTAAGAATAGTCTCTTCGTTTTCCGGTCCCAGTACTGCCTCTCCAATGTCTTTCAGTCTGATTTCCGAACCATTTACCGAACGGATCAGCAAATCATTAAATTCTTGCTCTGTCTGCAATTGACCGACAGTTTTTACGCTGAGTTCGGTTTGGTTTCCTGCTATTTTCCCAGAAGGAAGCTCTACGTGTTCCCGGCTCAGCGCTTGCTGCACATCCAGCGGAGTTAGGTTGTAGGCACTCAGTTTGACAGGATCCATCCAGATACGCATGGCGTAACGCTTTTCTCCCCAGATCATGATGTTGCTGACACCGGGAATTGTCTGTAGTCGTTCCACCAAATGGTTATATGCAAATTCTGTCAGTTCCAGAGGATTCCTGGAATTGCTTTTGACCGTCATGGAGAGAATAGGCTCCCCACTGGCGTCCGCTTTGGTAACGGTTGGTGGGGCATCCAGATCATTAGGTAGATTTCTTACTGCCTGGGATACTTTATCTCTAACATCATTGGCTGCTTCTTCCAGATTTACACTCAACTCAAACTCTACCGTAATGTTGCTGTTGCCCTGACTGCTGAGGGAGGTGATGTTCTTGATTCCTGCAATGCCATTGATGGAATTCTCCAGTGGCTCAGTTATCTGGGATTCTACAATCTCTGCGTTCGCACCGGGATAAGAGGTTCTTACGGTGATGTTGGGAGGATCAATTGCGGGATAATCTCTTACCCCCAGACTCTTATAGCCAATGTATCCAAACAGGATAATGGCAAGATTCAGAACCACTGCCAGCACGGGGCGATTAAGGCTGAGGTGGGATAGATTCATCGGATTAATTAATGGATTGTATTTTAGCCGGCGCACCAGGTTTCAGACCCATGATACCGGTAATCAACAAGGTGTCTCCTGCCTGAAGACCTGAGAGGATTTCTACCCTGGAAGAATCTCTGTAACCCAGGGAAACCACTTTAAACTCTACCAAACCATTTTTCAGGATGGCCACTTTCTTATCTCTTGCCTGTGGTATGATACTCTGACTGGGTACCATGATGCTCTTGGTCTTATTTTGAAATGGCATACTGACCTCAGCAAAGAGTCCGGGTTTCAATCCATCAGCTTTACCCATTACCCTTGCTTGCACCTTCAAACTTCTAGTCTGCTGATCCATGGCAGATTCGGTGGATTCCAATTTTGCCTTATATACTTCCTTGGAATTTTGGCAGGTAAATTCTAAAACCTGTCCCAATGATATCTTACTGATGTATCGTTCCGGAATGGAAAACTGAACTTTCAATAGATCTTCCTGACTGATCGAAACCAGGACATTGCTAGGTGTGCAATAGGCCCCCGGACTCATCATCCTCAAACCCAGGGTCCCTGAAAAAGGTGCCCTGATCTCAAATTTGCTCAACTCTGCTCTCAGAATATTCAAATCCGCCTGCAGGCTTTTGACTTCCAGCAGTGCCTGGTCATATTCCTGTTGACCTATGGCCTGGGCTTTTAACAATTGATTTTGTCTCTGCTCGGTGTTTTGCGCCATTTCCAATTGGACCTTGAGCTTAGACAGTCTTGCTCTCTGCTCGATGTTGTTTATTTTGGCAAGCAACTGGCCTTTTTTTACTTTTTGTCCATCCTTGAACAATACGGACTCAAGAATACCGGAAGTTTCTGTTCGGATGTCGGTCTGTTCATTGGGAATCAGGCTACCCGGAATTCTCAATGACTCATCAAGCTGTTCCTCCTTTACGATGTAGGCATCCACCAACGAAGGCTTCTTGGGAGGTGGTCCGGTTGGCACATTAGGTTTTTGTTCCTGTTTGCAGGAAACCATTATCAGGGCTAAGGAAAAGCCCGAAATTTTTATAAAATTGGACCGAAAAAACATAGGCGACAAAAATAAGAACAATGACTTTGTCAAAATGTTAAATCATCCCGGTGAATGATTTTTCAGTTGATTGATGTTCGGTCGATCAAATGCTGAGCAAAATTAAAGCGGTAGGTATTTTCAATTTCACTATCCGCCCAGTGCAGCCGCTCCGCCAACGATTTCGGAAAGCTCCTTCGTGATGGCCTCCTGACGTGCTTTGTTGTAATTGATTTTCAATTCACCCAACATGGCTTCAGCATTTTCAGATGCCTTGTCCATGGCTGTCATCCTTGCTCCCAATTCTGAAGCAAGATTGTCCAGTGTACATTTAAATAGTTGCGATTGCAGAATGGATGGAATCAATTCCTGCAATAATTCTCCTTGCGCAGGTTCAAATAGAAAATCAGGAACCACTTTGTCGGTTGGCGTTCCTGCAACAGGTGGAGCAGCAATTACTTTTGGAACCGGCAAATATTGTTCTACTTCCGGAAACTGAGTCGCGGCATTTTTAAATCTTCCGTAAAAGATTTCTACCTGATCCACTTTTCCGGTTTTAAAATCTGACATGATGCCATCGGCAATACCAGCAATTTTTTCAAAACTCAATCCTGAAAATGCCCCCACATGATCGCTGTTGATGGGACATTGTGGATACCTTCTTCTAAAATATTCAAAACCCTTTTTTCCAATAAAAAGAAAACTCAATTTTCCTTCTTTGGCCTGGGTGCTGTATTGCTCATTGATTTGTTTGGTCGCAAGCTTGATGATGTTGGTGTTGAAAGCACCGCAAAGTCCACGATCAGAAGTAATGACAACCATCAGTGGATTCTTTTTTTCAGTAGCCCTTGCAAAAGCCTCCGCACCCTGTCCATCAGAAAAACTCATGATGTTTTTCATCATGGCATTTAACTTATTGGCATAAGGACGCATCTGCACAATAGCCTGCTGGGCTCTGCGCAATTTAGCAGCCGATACCATCTTCATCGCTTTGGTAATCTGCTGAGTCGATATCACCGACTTTATCCTGTTACGTACCTCTTTTAAATTTGCGGCCATAATTTTAATTTATAATTAGAGAATTAGAGAATGTGAAAATTAGAGAAATGGAGAAGGCGTAACTAAATCTATTAGGCGTAAGTAAACTAGATCTAACATCAACTTTGGAAGTGTACTAGCTCGGAAACTTTCATTTCTTTTTCAAGCTACCTAGAATTGCATTTAGAATTTTTCTGATATCCTCCAGTTCATTGTTTAGGCTGTTACAATCCGGATAGCTCAGAGAATTTTGGCACAATTTGAACCAATAAATTGTTTCATTCAATTCTTTTGAAGCCAATTTCATTTTATGAATAAAATCAGCTTTGCTCTCCGCATCTTGTGCTTCCGAAATATTTGCACCTATTGAAGTTCCTGATCTCAGCAGTTGATTTGCAATTACAAATTTTCTGTCTTTCTCCAGAATTTCAACATACTCTATCAATTTCAATGAAAATAATACTGACTTTTCAAGTATTACATTATTTCCAGAATCTCTCATTCTGCATATTTTAGGGTGTTAAAAATGTTATTAATATATTGCTCTATTCGCTCTCAAATCAAAACTCCCTCATTCCCCAATTCTCTCATCCTCTAATTCCCAAATTCTCCAATTAGCCGCTTTCGCGGTTCCTTCACTTATCGTGCTGTCGCATGATACTCTACTGAAGCATAGATCGTTCAGTCATCTCTAATTCCCCAATTCTCACATTCTCTAATTCTCTAATTCCCCAATTACTTCAACTTCATCTCCCCGGCCATCTTCTTTAGAATGGCGAGGTCTGCATCATCCAGTTTTCCTTTTCTGAAATTCTCAAGAATTTCCGGATGTTTTTGGTCAAGTTCGGTATAGAGCAATGTTTCAAAATCTTTTACTCTTTCCACCGGAATATCTTTTAGCAAATTGTTCGTTCCAAGGTAAATCAGCGCCACTTGTTTTTCTACAGTAACCGGTGAATATTGTGGTTGTTTCAATACTTCCACATTGCGCTTTCCTTTGTCAAGTACAGCTTTTGTAGCGGCATCCAAATCAGAGCCAAATTTAGAAAAAGCTTCCAGTTCGCGATATTGCGCCTGATCGAGTTTCAGGGTTCCGGATACTTTTTTCATGGATTTGATCTGAGCATTACCACCCACCCTGGATACAGAGATACCCACGTTGATGGCAGGTCTGATACCCGCATTGAAGAGGTTTGATTCCAGGAATATCTGTCCGTCGGTGATCGAGATTACGTTGGTAGGAATGTAGGCAGAAACGTCACCCGCCTGTGTTTCGATAATGGGTAAGGCGGTCAAAGATCCTCCACCTTTTACGATACCTGCATTCTTAAGTGAGTCTGGCAGGTCATTCATGGTTCGTGCTATCTCGTCGTTGTTGATCACTTTTGCAGCTCTTTCCAACAACCTGGAGTGTAGGTAAAATACGTCTCCCGGATAAGCCTCACGTCCCGGAGGTCTTCTAAGCAATAGAGATACTTCACGGTATGCTACGGCCTGTTTGCTGAGGTCATCATAAATAACCAATGCCGGACGGCCGGTGTCCCGGAAAAATTCTCCGATCGCGGCACCGGCAAACGGTGCAAAGAATTGCAAAGGAGCAGGATCAGCAGCAGAGGCTGAAACTATCGTAGTATAAGGCATTGCCCCATATTCTTCTAAAGTACGGGCAACTTTCGCTACCGTCGAAGATTTCTGTCCGGAAGCCACGTAGATGCAATAAACGGGTTCTCCACGGTCGTAGAATTCTTTTTGATTGATGATGGTGTCAATGGCGATGGCAGTTTTACCGGTTTGGCGGTCGCCAATGATCAATTCCCGCTGGCCACGACCAATCGGAATCATGGAGTCAATCGCTTTGATACCGGTTTGTAGTGGTTCATTTACCGGTTGACGGAAAATAACACCGGGGGCCTTTCTCTCCAATGGCATTTCATATTTAACACCCGGAATCGGTCCTTTACCGTCGATGGGCTGACCCAGAGGGTTCACCACACGGCCTACAAAACCTTCTCCAACTTGTATAGAGGCAATTTTAGAAGTCCTTTTTACCCGGGAACCTTCTTTGATTCCGGTCCACGGACCCATGAGTACGACACCCACGTTGTCCTCTTCTAGGTTAAGTACGATGGCTTGAACGCCAGTTTCGAATTCAACCAACTCTCCTGCCTGTGCATTCGTAAGCCCATAAACGCGGGCGATACCATCACCAACAGTGAGTACCGTTCCAATTTCTTCGAGTTCAGCTGCGGTGTTAACACCTGAAATCTGTTGCTTCAGAATAGCTGATATTTCTTCGGGTCTGATATTTACCATGATAAGAATTTTAGTATTTAAGATTTAACCACAAGATTAATGTACGATTTGTCATATAGATTGGTGCGCATTTGATCCAACTGGCGTTTGGCTGTTGAGTCCACTTGCTGTCCATCCAATTCAAAGATGATACCCCCGATAAGAGAGGCATCTGTTTTTTGTATAATTTCTAAAGTTTCACCGGGTTTCAGCCATGGATTGAATCGGTTTCTGATTTCAACCAACTGAGTTTCGCCCAAAGGCTGAGCAGAGGTTACCACAGCAGTGCGGATCTTATTGATGCTTTTGAATTGCTGAATAAATTCTGTGCAAATCTGCGCCAAAACAGGTTCTCTTCCTTTTGAAATGAGGAGGTTCACAAAAGCATTCGTAAGGTCAGAAATATGAGTGCCCAGGATGGTTTTAAAGATTTCCATTTTCTTGTCTCCATGAATAATGGGACTTTTGAGCATTAAAGCAAAATCCCGATTCTCACAAACCGCTTGAATGGTTCTGATGTCCTCATGCACCTCTTTGAGTGCAGACTTTTCGGTAGCCAGATCTATGAGAGATTTGGCATATCGTCCGGCAATTTTTGACATTGACATTATTTATCAGTTTACTTTGATCTCGTCAACCAGTCTTTTAATATAGTCCTGCTGATTTTGGTCTGTTTCCAATTTCTGTCGGATGATTTTCTCAGCAATATCCACTGCCATCACACCCACTTGATTCTTTACGTCCACAAGGGCAGATTTTTTGGCATTCTCAATATCATTTTTTGCATTGACCACAATTCTCTGAGCCTCCTCTTTAGCCTTGTCACGTGCCTCTGCAACAATTTGATTCGCTGATTCCTTGGCATCTCTCAGAATGCGCATTTTTTCTTCTCGTGCCTCATTCATGATCTGCTCATTTTCTGATTTCAGCTTCATCATTTCCTCTTTTGCATTTTTTGCAGCATTCAAGGAATCCTGGATATCGTTTGCACGACTGTTCAGGGCGCTGATGATAGGTTTAAAGGCAAATTTGCCAATAATCAACCAAAAAATAAGAAAGATCAGTGAGGACCAGAACAGCAAACCGAAAGTTGGCTTTATTGGACTGAAGTCTATTGAAAGTAAGATTAAAGAATCCATGCTTTTAGATTTAAATTCAAAAAGAACAGGTACAGCAACCAACCGTTCTGCACCCTGTTCGTAAAATTTTTTAAGCTACTAGATAAGCTAAAAGGATCGCAATCAACGCTGCACCTTCTACAAGGGCAGCAGTCAGAATCATGTTGGAACGGATATCTCCAATGGCCTCAGGCTGGCGTGCAATAGCATCCAATGCCTTTCCTCCAATGTTTCCTACTCCGATACCTGCGCCGATCGCTGCAATACCCATACCTAGAGCTACAATTGAACCAGTCATAAAATTTGTTTTATATAGTTAAAAATTAATGATGTTCTGTTTTATGCTCATGATGATGCTCCTCTGTGGCTGCCCCTATGTAGGATGCAGTCAGTAGTGTGAACACATAAGCCTGGATAAACGCTACCAAAAGCTCTATGGCCATCATGAATAAAGAAAGTAATACCGACCCAACGGCGGCACCTGATGCAGCACCTACGTTTTCACCGGATTTACCAATGATAAATATCAAACTGACGAAAATGATGATCACGATATGGCCCGCTGTGATGTTGGCAAAAAGCCTGAGCATCAAGGTGACTGGTTTGATAAAGATTCCAAGAATTTCTATGGGCGTAATCAGGGTCTTGATACCTGCCGGAATTCCTGGCATCCAAAGAATGTGTTCCCAATAATGACGATTGCCTTTTACGTTCACTACGATGAAAACAATCAAGGCCAGCACCATGGTCACCGCAAGATTTCCGGTAACATTGGCTCCACCGAAAAACGGAATCTGCCCGAATAAATTCAAACCCAATATAAAGAAAAACAAAGACAACAACAATGGCATGTAACCAAGGTATTTTGCCCCGATAAATGGCTTGGCAACTTCATCCTGAATAAAAAGGATGATCGGTTCCATTAATTTTTGAACGCCCGTTGGTGGAGTACCTGGATTGGCTTTATACCTGCGGGCCATGCTGATAAATAACAAAGACATCAACCCCACGACCAACAACATTGCGAATACATTCTTGCTGATGGAGAAATCATAAAAGCCGGTAATTCCACCTTTAAACAAACCTCCGTCTGCAGTACTGGCTTTCTCAGTTTCAATATTTCTACCCTGATAGGAAACATAAATGTATTCCTTCTTGCCACCGGTTTCATCTTTTACCTCTGTAGAAAATCCCTGAATCTCTATTTCTCCTACCGGGAAGGTGGGATCGGTCACTCTCATCACTTTTCCTTCATGAAGCACATATCGATCGACGGCCATATGACCTGAACCATGATGTGCATCATCGATGTGGAATCGTCCGGATGAAAATACTGACCACCCGTTTGCTGGTGCATAAAGAATGCAAGGGAGTGGAAAATTCCACGGACCAATGCTGTACACATTTAAATCTGAAATGTGGTGAAACGCAGTTTCCTTGGCATTGAAAGGGGCATGTCCATGATCGGTGTCGGAGTGTCCTGCAGATTCCACAGGGGCAGCTTCGGTTGAAACCGGTCCATGATTATGACCTTCATGCCCTTCTTGTGCAGAACCATGATCATGCTCATGAGCTTCATGCTGGGCTGGTGTTTCAGCGCCTACTGGCTGCTGAGCCTCTATTCGGCCGAAGCAAAAGAGGACTGATAAAGTTAGGATTTTATATAATTTCTTCATGGGAAAGACCCTTTGGAAAAACGCTGCAAAGCTAAGCCATCTTAGCTATTTCAGGAAATTGAAAGAAGCCTTATTTGTTAAGAATTTGTTTATTGATACCGATTCTTTAGTGAAATGAAAACCGGACCGCAAAATCTAAATTTAAAGGGATTCGCCCTGTGCAAAAATTGAAATTTCATTCAGTCGATCTTCATGATTTTGGAACATTGTTCTTATAAGGCTCCAGAGCATTTGATACTGCAGATGGACAATTCAACAGCTACATGGAAGGCAATAACAGGGTTTTCCAATGGGGCGACATTGTAGAACAAGTTTGCACAGATGAACATGTGAAATCGGAATTTAGGGCCGCACTTCTTGACGCCAAACTTTCACCAGATATAATGGCAAGAGGGCGTGTGAGTTGGGAATTCCTTTATGAAAATAATTTCCTTTTACAACCAAAAGGTGATGACCTTTCGGGGAAAGGCGAGACAGGCCTAAAAAACGCTTTCCCGCATCTTAATGGCTGGTTCGTTCCAACGATTGAGGTTTTATTTCCCTCAAAAGGAAGTTACTCAGCCGATTCTGCCTATCTCAAAAAGCATTTGATTTCAATTGAAATCATGTCAAAATATAGGGAGTATAAATAACCACACACCCACAACTCCAAACTAAATTGATGACCAACTAATTTAATAATTGTAAATACTAAATCTATTTATTGTTTATTTAGAGATACACTACCTGAAGGGTATGAATCGAACAGTAACTAATTAGAAAATTAGCTAATTAGCTAATTAGCTAATTAGCTAATTAACTAATTTTCTAATTAAACTAATTCTCCCTTATCGCAATATCCTCATAGCCCTTGTAGTGCTGGGCAATCATATTCTTCAAAGCCTTACGGGCAAAAAATATTCGGCTCTTCACAGTACCTAGTGGAAGCTCCAGTTCGTCGGCAATTTCCTGGTATTTAAACCCATGGAAATAACGGAGAAAAGGAATGCGGAGGGAATCATCCAAACTTTCCACCATTCCGTTCAGCTCATCCATCATGATGTCTGATTCAGCACTGTTGGAAATTGAATTATTGATTGAATTGAGATAGTACTGGTTTTCACTGTTGTCATTTACAATTCCACCTTTAACCTTACGGCGGTAATTGTTAATGAAGATATTCTTCATAATGGTGATCAACCATGCCTTAAAGTTTGTTCCAGGTTGAAATTTGTCCCTGTTCGATAAAGCACGAAAGGCAGTCTCCTGATATAGATCTTTCGCATCCTCTGAATCTCTGGTGAGACTAAAGGCAAAGTTGTGAAGTGTCTGCGATTGTTTGTCAAAAGATGTATAGAACTCTAACGTCGACATGTTGCTAATTTTTTACAAATATATGATTCTGTTTAATTATTAAGGGCATTTGGTTAAACAAAAATATGTTAAAAAAATATTAATTTCCTTAAATTCATCTACCGGATTGATTTACAGGATCGTAATGCATTACAGAATTTTAAATAAATTATTGTTCACTTAAATATTGAAATTTTCAATTTTTCACAATATCCCATCGCAATTTTACTTTTGCGCAATTTTATATGTATAAAATGCCACAAAAGAAAATATTATATTTGGTATCCAAACAGCTAACAATGGAGGAATAACTTCATTATTGGCAAAAGTGAGGGATAGTTTAGACAAAAAAATGAACACCACCCCCAAAATTACCCCAACTGCCAGATGAAGCCCCAGACCACCTCTCACCTTTCTTGACGCAATACAGGTCCCAATTATTGCCAATATCAAGGAAGTAAAAGGATCTGCCGTTCGCCGGTGCTTTTCTACCTCATACGGACCTGTAATGCCTGAGCCCTTCACTTTCTCCCTGTCTATAAACTGACTCAATTCTGGGGTCCGCATCATTTCCTTCCTGTTTTTGAGAATGACAAAATCGGAAACCAGTAAATTGATAGAAGTATCAACAAATTTAGCTTGATAAACATCAAACTTTTCTGTGCTGTCTTCCAGCGTCCTGACCTCATAGTCACCAAGCGTCCAGATGTGCGGTGGACTCTTCCATCGGATGGTCTTGGCGGTTAAAATTTGTACCACCCTGGATCCTTCCAGTCTTCTCAATTGGAAATTACTCCCTGAGGAATCCGATACGTTGAAGAGATAAATAAAAGCTTCCACCTGAGGCTCGACAAATAAATGAACATTGCGGTCCTTGGAGTAAATGTTGGAAGTCTTGATATAGGTGTTTTCAAAGTCCTTAAGAATCTTATTTCCCCTGGGAACTACGATATGATTACCCAACAAGTGTATAAGTGTAAAAAAAGTGGCCGCGATGATGAATGGTCTGAGAAATCTTCTATAAGAAATTCCCGAACTGAGCATTGGAATGATCTCGGTCTGGTCAGCCATCCGTGAAGTAAAAAATATGACGGTAATGAGCGAATACAATGGGAACAACAGTGAATTTATCCAGGGAATAAAATTGAAGTAATAATCACGGGTCACCTGCCACCACCCGAGATCTTTAGAAATAAATTTTTCAATTCTTTCTGAAACATCAAATACAACGGCTATGAGCGATAAAATGGCCATTGTAAATATGAAAGTTGACACATATTTACCAAGTATATACTTATCCAAAATCGACAGGCCGAAGCCTTTCAGGTTCATTACAATTTTTGATTTATGGTGATCAATATTTCTCTCTTCCAGGAGTCAAAATTGTTTAACAGGATCTGTTTGCGTGCCTCCCTCATCAACCAGGTATAAAAACTTAAATTTTGAATGCTTGCTATTTGTGCAGCAAGTATTTCTCCGACCATAAACAAATGTCGCAGGTAAGCCTTGCTGTGTAAGTTACTTGTTGGAACCTCCAGGCCATCATCAATCATACTGAAATCAGTCTTCCATTTTTGGTTTCGGATATGGATGATTCCACGGGTAGTATAGATGATGCCGTGCCTGGCATTTCTGGTAGGCAGGACACAATCAAACATATCTATGCCTTGTCCAATGCATTCTAAGAGATTGGCAGGAGTTCCTACCCCCATTAGATAACGTGCGCTTTGCCGAGGCATAAACTCTGTGGACAAAGCCACCATTCTGTACAGCTCTTCTTGCGGTTCTCCTACAGACAACCCTCCTAGGGCATAAATTGGGTTGGAATATTGACTGTTAAACAATATCGATTCTTTTCGGAGATCATCAAATACAGAACCTTGCGCTATAGGTACGAATATTTGTTCCTGTTCATATTTTGCTGCGGTATTCTTAAAATGCTCAATTCCCCTAATCAACCAGTCATTGGTTATTTTTAAAGATTTTTCAGCATACTTCCTGGTACATGGATAGGGTGGACATTCATCCAAAGCCATCATGATATCTGAACCAAGTATTCTTTGGGTGTCTACCACAGATTCAGGGGTAAAAATATGCTTTGAGCCATCTATGTGTGATTGAAAAGTAACCCCTTCAGGTTTGATTTTTCGGCGGGCACTCAGAGAAAATACCTGATATCCACCACTGTCTGTCAGGATGGGTCCTTGCCAATTCATAAATTGATGGAGTCCTCTTGCTGCTTCAATCACTTCAAGACCGGGACGCAGATACAAATGGTAAGTGTTCCCAAGGATAATCTCAGCCTTCACCACAGCGGCAAGCTCTTGCTGATGGACTGCCTTTACAGTAGCAGAAGTACCCACCGGCATGAATACCGGTGTATGAACCAAACCATGATCGGTCTGAATTTCGCCAGCCCTCGCACGACTGGTAGAATCCTCATGCAATAAATTAAATCCTGTCATGCAGATCTGGATTGCATTCTAATAAATACGCCCAGCATTAAGGAAAATCCAACCAATGATGATCCTCCTTTACTGATAAAGGGTAATGGAATCCCAATTATGGGAACCAACCCCATGGTCATACCGATGTTTACTAAAACATGTATAAACAAAAATCCCGCCAGCGACAATCCAAAATAAGAAGCGAAGCGATTGGTCATGTGCTCACAGGTGTTCAATATCCGCCAAATAAGTATCACAAATAATAATATCACGATGACACTTCCGAAAAATCCCTGCTCCTCACCGATGGTACTAAAAATAAAATCCGTGGATTGCTCCGGAACAAATTTTAACTTGGTCATGTTGCCATTCATAAATCCTTTGCCAAGGGTTCCTCCCGATCCGATGGCAACTTTGGATTGCAACAGATTATACAGGGAGCCTCTGGGATCGCACTCTGAAGGCTTTAACCAAACCTTGATTCGCTCCTGCTGATGCAACTCCAAACCATTAAATAAATTAATGGAGAAATAAGAAAAACCATAAAGTACTGCAACTGCCAGTGGTAAAAAAAGTGACAACTTCTCTTGTCTGTTTCGCCACAACAGAACTAGACTGATGGCAAGAAATAATAAGGCAACATAAATCATATAATCCAGCTTCATAAAATAAAATCCATAAATCAAGCTGATCAACAGAATACCCAACAAGACAAAATGATATTTGAAAATTCTAAAATTAAACCAGCTGAATCCAATTGCTGCCAGTATAATGGCCATGATTACCTGGTTCAGCGGAAATAAGATGGAAAAAACAAAAGATAAAAAAAGTAATATTGCTGAGATATAATAAAGTGGATTAAATCCTTCAATAAAAAGTAAAATAAAGAGTGATAAAAAAGTAATGGCAGAACCTGCATCCGGTTGCAATAAAATGAAAAACACAGGCGCAAAAATAATCCCAACCACAATCCATTGGTATATGCCTGTCTTAAGATTTACCTTGTAGTAGGAGAGGTAACTTGACACTGCCAGCGTAGTACAAAACTTAGCTATTTCTGACGGCTGGAAGGAAAATCCTCCTATTACAAACCAGGCTCTTGCTCCTTTGATTTCTGAGCCCACTATCAACACCATTAGCAATAAAAAAATGCTTATCCCATAAAATATATAAGCAAACGTATGCCAGAATTTGATATCAATAAATAAGGTAATAATAAATACGGAAAGTGCAATTGCAATGTAAACCGACTGCTTGGTAATAGGAACTGATAAATCTAAAAAATTAGTATTCTCACTATAGGTATAAGTGGCTGCATAAATACTGAACCAACCAATGATAATAAGGCTCAGATATATGCCAATGATCATCCAATCATACTGAGCATTTCTTACCGTTCTTATCATTCAAGGATGATTTAATTAAATTTTATGACTGCTTAGGCGCAATTTGGCTTCATTAGATTCAACAATTTCTAAAGCTCATTGTATTGAATTTTATCGATGGATAAAAAAGCGGAGTTGAATTTCTTTTTTATATTTTCCAATGCAGATGCAGCATCATTCCTGTTCAAAAAAGCTCCGGCTTTTAAATGATAATAAGGTTCTTTGTATTCCCACTTTACCGGAAAAGAAAATTGCTTTTGAAATTCTATTCTCGTTGCTTCCATCTGCCTGCGATCGACTGTGGTAATTACCGTTATCCTCCAACCAGAGATGTGGGTGATGCTTTTGTTAATCCTTAGGTATTGATTCATCATGGCGGAAATGGATGGGTCAGCATTTATCTGCACTTTTGCCTGAGCATTCCCCTGTTTGCTCATCAAAGTGATCAACACCACTACTATCAACAGATACTTCATAAGCTTAAATTTTTAAATCGTTCTCACGTTAATTTACCTAACCCAATCCTGCTCCATGACAATTCTTATATTTTTTTCCACTGCCACAAGGACACACATCATTTCGCCCAATTTTTGGCCCACTGTTTCGTACTGTTTGTATTTGTGGAATTGATTCTCTTCCGGCTTGTTCGGCCGCTCTTCGTGCTCTTTCCTCTTCTTGACTTTTATTGGTTCTGACTCTGCTGAGATCAGTACTTTGAGGTCGTGCCTCCTTTACTTCCTGATTCACTGTGATCATCAATTTACCTTTTGCCAGATAAGAGGTGATGTCCTGATTCATCTTGAAGACCAACATCTCAAATAGTTTGTAAGCCTCCATTTTATAAATCACCAATGGGTCTTTTTGCTCAAAGGATGCCGCCTGTACAGATTCCTTGAGCTCGTCCATGTTGCGAAGATGCTCTTTCCAATTGGTATCCAGAATGCTCAGTGCTACGGATCGCTCAATGTCCCGCATGATGCTGGATCCTTTGGACTTCACTGCTTTTTCCAATTCTGCTGAAATTGGAAGTGGCTCCTTTAATTCATCTACAAAAGGAACTACAATCCGCTGATACCTGTGACCTTCATTTTTGTAAACATCGGTGATGTGTGGAAACAGAATTTCTTTGATCTGCCCTTCCTTTTTTTCGTAATGTGCAAAAAACTGTTTGTGGTATTCATTTTGCAAATCCGCCAATGGCGACTCATTAAAAAATGCTGCATCGATCTCTGGTTCAAATCCAAACATGGTGATCGAATCATTGATGAATGATTCAAGATCACCCGATGATCTTGCATTCTTTACCAGCGCATCCAGTGTAGAGTTAAACATATAGCTCAGGTCAACTGCAAGACGCTCACCATAAAGTGCATGATCTCTCTTTTTATAAATGGCTTCACGCTGGATATTCATTACATCATCATACTCCAGGAGTCGCTTACGCATCCCGAAATTATTTTCCTCCACTTTCTTTTGAGCTCTTTCGATGGATTTGGTTACCATGGAATGCTGCATCACCTCTCCTTCCTTATGGCCTAGTTTATCCATAATTCCGGTGATCCGATCTGAATTAAACAATCGCATCAGATTGTCTTCGAAAGACACAAAAAATTGCGAAGATCCTGGATCTCCCTGTCGGCCTGCCCGTCCTCTTAACTGACGGTCAACTCTTCGCGATTCATGTCTTTCAGTACCAATGATGGCAAGTCCGCCGGACTTTTTCACCTCATCCGAAATTTTAATGTCCGTTCCTCTACCCGCCATGTTGGTAGCAATGGTAACCTTTCCTGCTTTACCGGCTTCTGCAACAATTTCTGCTTCACGCTGATGTTGTTTGGCGTTGAGAACGCTGTGAGCGATTCCTCTAAGCTGGAGCATTCTGGCCAGTTTTTCTGAAATATCCACCGAGGTGGTACCCACCAGAACCGGCCTTCCTTCATGGGTGCATTTTTCAATCTCCTCAATGACTGCATTGAATTTTTCACGGGCTGTCTTATACACCAGATCTTCCCGGTCGTCTCTGACAACCGGTCGGTTGGTTGGAATTACCACCACATCCAGTTTGTAGATCTGCCAAAACTCACCCGCCTCAGTCTCTGCCGTACCGGTCATACCGGCAAGCTTATGGTACATCCTGAAATAATTCTGCAGGGTTACGGTTGCATAGGTTTGAGTCAGTTCTCCTACTTTCACATTTTCCTTTGCTTCCAAAGCCTGGTGCAACCCATCGGAATATCTTCTGCCCTCCAACATACGACCGGTGCCTTCATCCACAATTTTTACTTCACCATCCAACACCACATATTCTTCGTCCTTCTCAAATAAAGTATAGGCTTTTAGTAACTGACTGACGCAATGCAATCGCTGTGATTTAATAGCAAACTCATTGAGTATTTTTTCTTTTTGCGCAGTAATTTCCTCTTTCTTCAGACTTTCATCCAAATCAATTTTATGAAGGGACTCAGCCAAATCCGGAATGATAAAAAAGGAAGGTTCTGATTCTCCGGTAGCCATAAAATCCTCCCCCCGCGGGGTAAGTTCGACCTGACGATTTTTCTCGTCTATGGTAAACAACAAAGGCTCATCTGCCACCTTCATGTTGCGGTTCTGCTCCTGCATATAGAAGTTCTCCGTTTTCTGAAGTATGTTCCTAATGCCATCTTCACTGAGAAACTTAATAAGTGGACGGGACTTAGGAAGGGTTCTGTATGCCCTGAATAAAGCCAATCCACCCTCACCCTCTGCGGATCCTGTCTTGCCTTCTGAAATTAATTTCCGCGCATCTGTGAGAAACTGATTGTGCAATTTCCTTTGCTCACTGATCAGTCTTTCTACTTTGGGTTTTAGTTTGTTGTATTCTTCACTTTCCTCATCTATATCCACCGGACCTGAAATGATCAAAGGAGTTCTGGCATCATCGATCAATACACTGTCCACCTCATCTACCATGGAGTAATGATGCTTTCTCTGGACTTTCTCATCCATGTTCCGCACCATATTGTCCCTAAGGTAGTCGAATCCAAATTCATTGTTGGTGCCATAGATGATGTCACATTCATACGCCTTCTTTCTCTGCGGTGAATGGGGCTTGTACTTATCTATACAATCCACACTCAGATGCAAAAATTCAAAAATAGGTCCAACCCATTCGGAGTCTCTCCTGGCCAAATAATCATTGACGGTAACGATGTGCACACCTTCACCGGACAATCCATTCAGGTAAGCGGGTAGGGTGGCCACCAGAGTCTTTCCTTCTCCGGTTCCCATCTCGGCAATCTTTCCGTCATGCAGCACCATACCACCGATCAACTGAACATCATAATGGACCATGTTCCAGACAATTTCACCTCCCGCAGCAGACCAGCTGTTTGAATAATAGGCCTTGTCTCCATCCAGATTAATGTAAGACCTGGAAACAGAAAGGTCACGGTCACGATCTGTTGCAGAAACCTCGAGGGTGGTATTGTTGGTAAAACGATAGGCAGTTTCCTTTACTACAGCAAAAGCCTCCGGCAATATCTCCCGAAGGATTTCCTCAATCATGCCGTCTCGCTCTTTTCTTTCGCGATCAATGTCGTTGAAAATATCCTCTTTAGTATGGATGTCTGGTTCGGCTTCAGCCTGCTCGCGCAATTGGTCAATTTTGGCATCTATTGGCGCCAAATATTCCTTGATGCGGGAACGGAATTCAAGAGTCTTGTTCCTTAAATCATCATTACTGAGATTGGAATATTCTTGCTGATAATTTAGAATCAATTGAATTTTGGGATTGTATTCTTTTACATCACGATCCTGCTTGGTCCCAAAAACTTTTTTAAGAAAATTAAACATCTGTTCGAATTAAATAAGGAGGCAAAATTAATGGATATTACGGAGTATGGGAGCGAATATTGTGTCACAAACCATACCATAATGAGTTATTATGCCAATATGGCAGTTTTGTGGATTTCTTTGGCCTAATCCGTTCTGATAAAGTTTTTACTTAAACTTCGTAAGCGACTTCTGAAATCTAAAACAGTCAACCAAAAGTTTTTGGCATTTGTTGCCACTTTTTAAGTGCTTAAACGTTACATAATGGACAATGGAGACTTTTACCCCTGGATAAAGGTCAGTAAAGCCTTGTTTCGTTACATAATTCCTATTTTTGCAGAAAATCAACCGCCTTCATGAAAAAAGAATTTTTACTACTGAGTTTCACTTTCTTAGTTGCTTCATTCAGTTTGGTAGCACAGAAACCGGTTTGGAGACTTGACTCGGAATTCCAAAGCCTCCTTCCAACTGAACAATTGAGCCCTTCATGGCGCTCTATTCAGCAGTACAAGCAATTTGAAATTAATTTTAAATCGCTTAGAGCCAGTATTTTGGCGGAAGCTCCGGCTGAAAATCAAAATGGACGTACTATGGCAGTTTCCTTACCAATGCCGGATGGAAGTCTACGTACCTTCCATGTGATGGAATCTCCTGTCATGGAACCGGAATTAGCAGCCAAATATCCTGAAATCAAGACCTACAAAGGCAGCGACGGGTCAAATTATATGAGATTGTTCATGACTGATTCCGAACTCAAAGCATACATCCTGACCGACCAGGGAGATATAATAATTGAACCCTTGGTCAAAGGCAACCCTAACCATTTTGGGGTATACTGGGCCAAAGATATCATTGTGGATCCTTCAGGACTTTCCCTGGCATGTGGCGAAGGCGGCAGGGTCGTTTTCGAAAACCATAATAAAACAAAAGAAGGACAAAATCAATCCCTGGCAGCCTCAGTGGTGAGTGCCCAGCCTGTAATCCTGCATACTTATCGGATTGCCTTGGCTTGTACCGGCGAATGGGGTATGGCCTCCAACCTTGGAGGAGGATCTGTCCAAACTGCTCTGGCCAAAATGGCAGATGCCTTGACTTATGCAAATGCAGTTTATGAAAAAGATTTTGGCATCCACATCAATTTGTGCGCAAACAACGATAAAATAGTTTTCCTTAATCCTAACAACGATCCATACGACAATGATGGAATGGGTAGGTCATTGTTAAGTCAAAACCCAGGGGTTGTCAATCCGATCATTACACCCGGGTTTTATGAATATGGACATGTTTTCAACATATCTTGCTCAGATGTAGGGGGTGTTGCTTCGTTAGGTTCCGTTTGTGCCAGCTCCGGAAAAGCTGCCGGCGTTACTTGTTGGTATACAACCGATGTAGCCTATGTAGCACTGAGAATATTTTGTCATGAAATGGGCCATCAATTCAGTGCCTCCCACACTTTTTCGAATTGCAATGGCAATGAAAGCGGCACCAGATATGAACCTGGCAGCGGGACAACTATAATGTCCTATAGCGGCCTTTGTGGTAACCTCAATATTGAATCTTCAAACTTACCACACCCCAACTTTTTTCACACCAATTCTTTGGAGCAGGTAATTGGATTCACACGGGCTATGTCCTGCGGTGTTAAAAAAGAAGTAGGCAATACCTATCCTTCGGCAACTATTTTAACAAAACAAGGCTTGTATCTGCCTGTCCAGACACCTTTCGAACTAAAAGGTAGTGGTTCTGATTTGGAAGACACCACATTGACTTACGGTTGGGAGCAATTTGACAATGGCTCTTATGGTAATTTGTTAGGTGATGTATCTGAAAATGGCCCACTTTTCAGAGTTCTTTTCCCTGGATCAAGCCCTAATCGTACGATTCCACAATGGAACTCAATTATAAATCTTGACAATGTGGATGTCAGAGAGGCCCTCCCTAAAAATACCAGAGACCTTAAATTTCGTTTTGTAGTTCGCGACAATCATCCTGGTGCCGGGGGCAGCTCCTATGAATTACTCAAGTTAAAAGTTTCCGAAAATGCAGGACCGTTTGAAGTTAAGTTTCCTAATCTTACCTCAGACCGTCTGGTAAAAAATACCTGTAACACCATTAAATGGAATGTGAATAAAACCAATGAGGCCCCGGTCAACTGCCAAAAAGTTGACATTCTGATGTTTAAAGGTCGGGAATACAATAACCCCATCCTTTTAAAAGCCAATACAGACAACGACGGTAGCGAACTGGTGGACATTCCGGACATCGGTAATAACATCAGGGTGAGAATCTGGATCAGAGCGGCAGACCACATCTTTTTTGACATTTCCGATGCGGATATTTTGATTATCGAAAGTACCACCCCAAAGGTAAGCATGGGTGTAAGTCCAAATGTGGCCACATTATGTCTTCCTGAAATCCTGAATGTTACCGTGAGATCCTGTGCCTTTGGAGGATTCAGTGGCAACATTAATTTGTTCATCGAAAGCGGTCTTCCGGCAGGATCTACCTATCAGTTCAGCAGCCCAGTTTTAGGACCAAATGATGATACTAATTTATCCATCGATTTAAGAAACCTGACCGGCAAGTCAAGCCTGAATTTAGTAATTGCTGCTGTTACACCTGCAGGAGATACTTTGAGGGATGAATTGAAGGTTAATGCCATTAAAAATGATTTCACGGATGGCGCTCTATTATCACCTTTCAGAAGCGAAAGAGGGTTGACTGAAACTCCCCTTTTCCGATGGAAAAAAAGTGACAATGCTGATTCATACCATTTTGAATTGGCCACTTCGCCAGCCTTTGGAAATACCATTTTGTATTCCGAACAGTTTGTTTTTACGGACAGTCTTAGGTTACCAGTTTTACTGAAAGAAAATACTTTATATTATTGGCGTTTAATACCTGTTAATTTATGCGGGGAAGGTGGATCCTCTGAAATATTTGTTTTCCAAACTAAGAACAAATCCTGTATCGACCAGCCTTATACCGGCAATCCAATTGGTCTTTTCCCAAATCGTACTTATACATCAGCCATCCCGATTGCCTTTTCAGGAAGACTTTCCGATATGAATGTAAATGGCTTACAGATCCGGGCAGATGCAGTCAGGGATATCAACATTAATCTGATCAGCCCAGCCGGAACCAAAGTTAATTTATTCAACTACAACTGTGCAGTTACCCTGGATTTTGATTGCAGCTTTGATGACGAATCTCCGGTTGGACTTACCTGCCCTCCTACACGAGGAACCAGAATGCGACCATTCGAACCCCTCAGTAAGCTGATTGGAGAAGATCTTAAAGGTGATTGGAAATTAGAGATCATTGCTAAAAACACCTTTAGGTCAGGCCAATTGGAAAACTTTACCTTGCAATATTGTGCTGACCTCACTGTAGAGGCTCCGTCGCTCATTAACAACGGCCCGCTCAAACTACAGGTTGGTGAAACCAAAGGAGTGGACAATCAACTGTTGTTGTGTACTGACAAAGACAATGTGGCCAATGATCTTGTCTACACTCTTGTGTACATACCAAATTTCGGTGAACTTAAATTGAATGGAAATGCACTGGTTTATGGAAGTACTTTTACCCAGAAAGACATCGATGACAATCGCCTGAGCTATACGCATAATGGCTCTTCCAATTACTACGATGGCTTTTCTTATACCCTGAATGACGGAAGAGGAGGCTGGTTGGGTATTGAGAATTTTCAAATATTAGTGGGTCCGGTTGCTACTGAAAACCCTGAGAAGGAAATATTGCTCTCTGCGTTCCCAAATCCTACCAAAGGGATGTTGATAGTAAATATTGAAGTTCAGGGTAGTACTTCTGGAGCTGTGCTGAGTTTGAAAAATTTAAATGGTAAAACCATGATGGAAAAAACCTTGCAGGGTGAGAAAAACTTAAATCTTGATTTACATAATTACTCCGATGGAATTTATTTCATGGAGTATAAATCCGGCAAGTCTAAAACAACGAAAAAAATTATTCTGACCAGATGATGATTAATCATTTGATCAGTTAAATCTTAAAAAGGTGCGGCTTATAACTGCACCTTTTTTATTAAACTTTGGTGGAAGTGGAAATTGTTTAGGAAGTCTTAGTCCCCTCTGTACAATTTCTGCAAATGTCAATCTGATCTCTCCCGGCAAGAATGCTTTGTCTGAATTCTCTGTAATTCTCTCCACGCCAAATGGAAAGAAAATCATTGCCACTCAATCTTCCAAGTTGATGCTCGGCATCTTTGTCAAAACAACATGGAACCACTCTCCCATCCCAGGTAATCACACACCCCTGCCACATTCTCCAGCATTCGTTGTGCATGGGATTTTTAATTTGGAAGGTACCATCTGCTATTCTCTGATACCGACTGTAAACTTCCTGCTCAGGAATAAGTTCTGATCCATTTACAAAGTCATAAACCTGCGCTGTTTTTAGCTCGACTTTATCAACGCCCAATTCACCGGCCAGAGTCCTCAAATCTTCGATTTCATGTTCATTGTGTTTCACTACTAAAAATTGAAAAACCAAAAAAGGAGTTTTTGACTTTAGTCTATTTCTGGCAGCAATGAGATTTTTAGTTCCTTCTAAGACTTTGTTGAGGTCTCCGCCGATTCTGTATTGCTCATAACTACTTTGGGTAGTTCCATCAATGGAAAGGATCAATCGGTCAAGTCCGCTGTGCACTATTTTTTCACAGGTATCCTCGTCCAAAAAATGAGCGTTTGTAGAACTGGAAGTGTAAATATTCAGGTGGTGTGCATGCCGGACCATGGCGAGTAAATCGGGATTGATAAATGGCTCTCCCTGAAAATAAAAAATCAGATTGGACAAATGATTTTTCAAAGGATTCAGATATTCCTTGAATTGTTCCAACTTAAGATTACCGGTAGGCCGTGTGAAAGCACGCAATCCGCTGGGACATTCCGGGCATCTTAAATTGCAAGCAGTAGTCGGCTCAATGGCCACTGTTATCGGCATCCCCCAATGAATCGGCCTTCCGGCCAATTTGGAAACCTTGAATGAAAACCAGACTTTGAAGGCATTGATGGCTTTGCGAAGATTCCATTTGCTTAAAAAAATAACGCTTTCCTTAAAATTTTGCCCCATCACAAACAAAGATGAGAATAAAGCGGAAATTGAAACGCTGGTTTTTGAATCCTATATTTGCAAAAAATATCTATAAATGAAGTTTCTGATTGCCGGTTTGGGGAATATGCATGTCGATTATTTCGGAACTCGGCACAACGTGGGTTTTGAGGTTGTTGATGAAATGGCCAGAGTTGCCGGGGCTGCCTGGAATCCGGATACTCACTGCCACCGGACAGTTGTCAAACATAAAGGACATCAGCTCATCCTGATCAAACCTACTACCTATATGAATCTGAGTGGAAAGGCTGTGCGATACTGGATGACTAAAGAAAAACTGGAACTGACCAATCTAATAGTAGTCCTGGATGATTTGAACATTGATTTTGGCAGCATAAGACTCCGGTCAGGTGGTTCTGATGGTGGTCATAATGGACTTAAAGATATAGACCTGCAATTGTCCACCAATCAGTATCCCCGATTAAGGGTAGGTATTGGGGCTAATTTTTCAAAAGGACGTCAGGTGAATTATGTTCTGGGCAAATGGTCTGAATCAGAAGCTGCCAAAATGCCTGAAATTTTGAGCCTCTGCGCAGATACCTGTCTTAGCTTTTGTGCCGAAGGGATGTCCAATGCGATGAACAAATTCAATGCTAAAAAAGTAGAATGAAATGAACCCCGAACTTGCCAAATGGCTTGCAATAACGGGCATTTTACTGTTGGTTGCCGCTCTGTTAGTTTATTTTTTTGGTCCTTATCTAAAATGGATTGGTCACCTGCCAGGTGACATTTACATCAAAAAAGAAGGATTTAGTTTTTACTTTCCCATAACAACGATGGTTTTGTTTTCCATTTTGGTTAACTTAATTATCAGGTTGGTAAGGTTCGTGATCCAATAACTTTCGGTCGATCCGCACAATTTAAAATAATATATATAAATAATTATAATATTTGCGATCTTTGTTGATCCTAATTGGGATTATGTACCAGATCATACTTTGTTTTTTAACCGCTTTTATACTTACCTACATCGCCATTCCGTCGATCATTAACATTGCTAAAGTTAAAAAACTTACAGATGAACCAGGAGAACGCACCTCTCACAGTAAGAGTATTCCAACACTGGGAGGTATAGGTATTTTTGCCGGTGTATTGTTCAGCATCATACTATGGACTCCTTTTCAGGTATTTGGAAACCTGCAATACATACTCTGTGCTTTTGTAATTATATTTCTGGTGGGCGCAAAAGATGATATTTTACCGCTCACCCCTTATAAAAAGATGCTGGGTCAGGTTTTCGCGGCGGCTATACTGGTTTTTAAAGCAAATATCAGAATATCGAGCTTCTATGGAATATTTGGAATACAAGAACTTCCTATGTGGTTCAGTATCATCTTTTCCTTGTTTACCATTTTAGTGATCATCAATGCATTCAATTTAATAGACGGCATCAACACACTTTGTGCCAGTACGGGAGTTTTAATATGCGTTACACTGGGATATTGGTTTAAGGAAACTGATCAGGTTGTGCTCAGTATTATTTCGTTTGCATTGGTAGGTTCGTTGATTGCCTTTATGAAATTCAACATCAGTCCTGCAAAAATCTTTATGGGGGATACTGGATCCATGCTGGTAGGAACCATATGTGCCATCCTTGCCATCAGTTTTATTGAGGTCAACAAAACCATGGAACCTTCAGAACTTAAAATAATTTCTGCACCGGCCTTTACCATTGCCATTTTATTTATTCCATTGTACGATACCCTCCGTGTATTTATTATACGGATTTTCAATGGAAGGTCTCCATTTACACCCGACAAACAACACATACATCATGTTTTGATTTCATTGGGCATGAATCACCTTCAGGCAACTTCATTATTGATCTCCGTAAATACAATCGTAATCATGATGACTTTCAGCTTGATTGAACTGGGTAATTTTAATTTGTTGGTGATGATCCTTGTTTTGGGATGTACCTTCTCAGCTGTTATTCACTTTTTGGTTAAACGCAGTCCAAAAGGATTGCTGTTATAAAAATGAAGTCTTGAATTCACATCATTTACTATTTGTTTTTTTGGGTGGTGGAACAGGATGCTGTGTCCGGTATCTTATAGGCATGATTCAATTTTCCAATCCAAAGTATTTTATGGTCCCTACATTTTTCATAAATATTTTGGCCTCATTATTCCTGGGTTTCCTGATGTCGCGCTATATTTCCAATCCGGAAAAAGAATGGATACGCACTTTGCTAATGGTTGGATTTTGTGGTGGTTTCAGCACTTTTTCTACTTTTAGTTTTGAAAATTTTTTACTCATCAAGAACGGGGATTGGGCATTGGCATTGGGATATGCTGTATTAAGTGTGTTGGTTTGTCTAATAGCTGTATCCGCAGGATATTTATTATCAAAATAAGATGAGCAGCACGCTAAAATTATTAAAAATCTTCTTTAACCTCTTTAAGAAAGCGACCAATAATTACAACCAAATTAATCCTCAATCCTTTATATACACGATCGGTTAAATAGGGACTGATATTTATTAACTAACTTTGCAAAAATTAAATAAATAATTAATGGAACAAGTTGCTAATCAACTGAAATTTAAAGTGAAAGACCTTAATCTGGCAGATTGGGGAAGAAAAGAGATCGAACTTGCCGAGGCTGAAATGCCGGGTCTGATGTCTCTTAGAGAAAAATATGGTAAAGTGAAACCCCTCAGTGGTGCAAGAATCGCAGGATGTCTTCACATGACCATTCAGACGGCTGTTTTAATTGAGACACTGATCGAGCTTGGTGCAGAAGTAAGTTGGTCTTCCTGTAACATCTTCTCTACACAGGATCATGCCGCTGCGGCAATTGCTGCCAGGGGGATTCCGGTATATGCATGGAAGGGAATGAACAATGAAGAATTCGACTGGTGCATCGAGCAGACTTTATTTGCTTTTAAAGATGGTCAGCCACTTAACATGATCCTCGATGATGGAGGAGACCTTACCAATATGGTTTTGGATCGTTTTCCGGAATTAATTGCAGGGATTAAAGGAATTTCTGAAGAGACCACTACGGGTGTATTGAGACTTTATGAAAGAGTACAAAAAGGTACCCTAAGCATGCCCGCCATCAACATCAATGACTCTGTTACAAAATCTAAATTTGACAATAAATACGGTTGCAAAGAATCTTGTGTAGATGCAATACGAAGAGCTACTGACTTAATGATGGCCGGAAAAGTAGCAGTGGTGGCAGGATATGGTGATGTGGGCAAAGGCTCCGCTGCCTCTCTTAGAGGTGCAGGGTGCCGCGTCATAGTTACTGAAATTGATCCTATCTGTGCGCTACAAGCCGCTATGGACGGTTACCAGGTCCTTAAAATGGACAATGCCGTGAAATTAGCCAACATCGTGGTAACTGCAACTGGAAACCGTGACATCCTGGTGGGACGTCATTTCAAATTGATGAAAGACAAAACAGTAGTCTGCAACATCGGCCATTTTGACAATGAAATTGATGTGGCCTGGTTGAATACCAATTTTGGAAATACTAAAGTTGAAATCAAACCTCAGGTCGATAAATATACCGTAGATGGTAAAGACATCATCCTTCTTGCAGAAGGAAGACTGGTGAATCTGGGATGTGCAACTGGACATCCTTCGTTTGTAATGTCGAATTCATTTACCAATCAGGTAATTGCGCAAATGGAATTGTGGTCTAACCATGGCAGCTACGAAAATAAAGTTTACACCTTGCCAAAACATTTGGATGAGCAGGTAGCCAGATTACATCTAAATAAAATCGGTGTCGAACTGGAAACTCTTGAAGACCATCAGGCAAGTTATATTGGGGTAAAAAAAGAAGGTCCTTACAAACCGGAATACTACCGTTATTAATTATAATATCAGGTGATAAAATCTGAATTCAATCCGCAGCAATGGACTTGCTGCGGATTTTTTTTTAGTATGAATAAATTGTTCCCTGTACAGAGAATGATCATTTTGATGTTCATTCTTTCTGTTTGCAGTCTGGGTGCCCAATCTTCTAAAAACATATTTATAAAACCTGCAGACAGTCTTACAAAAAGCAGGGTTTATCTCGCCGGTGGATTCACAGGGTTAAGCTATGCGGTTTTTTCTGCCGGTCTGTATTATGCCTGGTACCAAAATCAAAATCCCGGAAAATTCCGATTTTTTAATGACTGGAAGGAATGGCGGCATATGGATAAACTGGGACATGTGTACAATGGGTATTTTCAAAGTGATTTAATTTATCAGGGTGCCCGATGGACCGGCATGAATAATCGTCAGGCAATGTATTACGGTGTAGGGATTTCTATGCTGTTTCAGTCCACCATTGAGGTTTTTGATGGTTTTAGCCCCAAATGGGGTTTTTCGTGGCCTGATATGGCCGCCAATGTCATCGGTTCCGGAATTTTTTTGGTTCAAGAATCGTTATGGCGAGAACAAAAAATTTATCTCAAATTTTCGTCCAACCGGTTAAAATATTCCAGAATCCCTGACCTTCAGTCCAGAGCCGATAATTTATATGGTAAGAGCCTGGGAGAACGGTTGTTAAAGGATTACAACGGTCAGACATATTGGCTCAGCTTTAATCCTTTTAATTGGAGCGTATCCCAAAAGAATTACTGGCCCCGATTCCTGAACATCGCCATTGGATATGGGGCACAAAACCTATACGGAGGGTATCACAATGAATGGACGGACCTTGATGGAACTACCAGAAAGTTGGACCCTGTAATCTATCCCCGCTATTCACAATACCTCCTTTCATTCGACTTAGACCTGAGAAAAATTCCTGTAAAAAATCCTTATCTGAAATCAGCTCTTCGAATACTGAATATTTTTAAAATTCCATTTCCGACACTGGAGGTCAATAGTCTTGGCAAAATGAAAGGGTATTGGTTTTATTATTGAAAAAGTCCTACAAACTAAAGGACAAAAATTAATCCCAGTTATTACAGAATTTTAAGAATGAAGGGAAATTCGTTTCAAATCGGTCAAGACAATTAAGACTTACTGATAAAATCATTTACCAACGCTAAAACTGCTGCTGTCTCTTGTGTTGCCGCCGAGACATGAGCATCCGCTTCTTCAAAGTATTTCTTTTTCATTTCCTGGTCTTCCAGTCCGGATGCGTTGATCTTTACATTCAGCGCAGCACCTTTTATGGCGGCTTCTAAACACAAGGCCCCAACACCTGCATCCGAAATTGAATTAGGGTTGCCGTTTTCTACCATAGCTTTCGCTAATGGCAATGCCTTGCTGGCCAGTTTGATGGTTTTGAGAGGTACCTCAATGGCAATAATGGTAGCTTTTTTGATGGCTTTCTTTCTGTCCTTTTTATCCTCCGGAGTTAGTTTTGGCAGACGGAATGCTTCCATGATCATATTAAATGCGGCAGTATCTTCATCCACTAATTGCAGAAGTTCCTGGCTCAATTGGATTCCTTGTGCAGCAATTTCTGAGAAATAGCTCAATCTTTCTTCATAACCCTTTTTATGTGCGGTGAGATTAGCCACCATGGTGGCCAACGCAGCACCCATTGAAGCAGCATATGCACTTACAGAGCCACCACCCGGAGCAGGACTGTCTGAAGCGGTCTCTTCGACAAATTTCGTTAGGGTTAAGTTTGCCAACGGCGATTTTTTTTCTTCAAGCATATATTCTATAATTCTTTGATTGGGTTCAAAAACAGAGACTGAATTAAGTCCCAATGATTGTATGGCTATCTCGATTAATTCTTCATCTGTTACGCCGAGGGATCTTTTCTGTTTGTGTAAAAAGTACTTCCCGGAATCGACCAGCGCTTTCCTGGGTACGAGCCCAACCAGCTCTGAACCGGTGACTATAAGACCATATTTGTCAGCAGATCGCCTGCACTCCTCAAAAGCAATGTGTAAAGGTGTCTTTTGAAGGTCGGTCAGGTTCATTGAAATTTGCGCGTAACCATACTCTTCAATATACCAACCAATGGCCTTTACACCCGGACAGGAGCCTGGAATTCTTTCAATCTCCCCGGTTTCATTTTTTTGTAGTTTCTGAGTTGCCGGATCTCTCTTTGGTCGCCCGTTTTCTCGAATGTCGAAGGCTACTTCATTGGCCAATCTGACAGACTTTGAATTCAAATTTACATTGTAAGCAATTAGAAAATCCCTGGCTCCAATCACTGTTGCTCCAGCTCTTATATTAAACTCTGCAGGTCCAAAATCTGGTTTCCAGGCCTCCTGCTTCATTTTCTCTGCAAATCCTTCATATTCGCCTGATCGGATTTCTGCAAGATTCCGACGATGGGGTGCCGAAGCAGCAGCTTCATAAAGATAAACAGGAATTCCCAGCTCTCTTCCTACCCTTTCACCGAGGACTTTCGCATAAGCGGCGGTTTCTGCCAGGCTAATTCCGGAAATAGGGATGAGGGGACAAACATCGGTTGCACCCATCCGCGGATGCTCTCCCTTATGCATACTCATGTCTATGAGTTGAGAGGCCATCCGAATGGCTTGAAAGGCTGCCTCTACCACATCTTCAGGTCCTCCTGCAAAGGTTATGACAGTTCTGTTGGTGGATGCACCAGGATCGACGTTGAGCAGTTTTACTCCCTGCACACTTTCTATGGCCTTGGCAATTTGTTGAATAATTTCAGGATTCCTACCTTCACTAAAATTTGGAACACATTCTATGATGGGTTTTTGTTTCATACGTTCTATCTTAACCTCTGCAAAAGTATCTATTCTATCATAATGCAAATCTCTAAAATCGGTCAATTTCAATTATTCAGCTTTGTTTTCATCTGGAGCATGAACTTAGTCTTCGGGCAGAATTTTGAGATTTCGCCTGAAATTAATTTGAGAAATGATTTTGCCTATTACATTCTTCCCTTTGGTAAAGAAGTAAGCCTGATCAGGGATAAATCTTACAAACTTACCGTGCAGAATCTAAGAGCCGACATGAGTTGGACAGTTGAAAAAGATGTTGAGCTCAAAGGGCGTAAATGGCGCATTCTTGACACTTACACCCATGGAAATGACATAGGCATTCTTTATTTGAGCAAGGTGGAAAACAAGGTGGAAATTTTTTATTCCACTTACGATCAGAACGGAATTTTGATACAGGAACACATTCTTCCTGTCGAAACAGTGATTGAATACCCGCTTGAGTTTAACCTCATTAGTTCAGACAATCAGCATTGGGTTTCCATGAGCTTTACTGACAGGAAAAATTTGAAATGGATCTGTGTCTTCAACCGCTTTCATCCTGAAGAATTTTTGGCAAAATCCGGTGAGGCTCTTTTTGATGCAGACCATGAAAATGTAGAAAAAGCAGCACTGGGAGATGATGGTAATTTTTATTTATTATGGATGGATGGTCAACAGGCAAGATATCGGGATAAGGCCATCATAAAAGTACAGGGAATCGACTTCAGGGGTAATCAAATTCTGAACAAAGAAGTAGTACTAAAAGAAGACTTCGATGTTTATGATCTAGATATAAATTACAATAATTTCAATAAAAACATTTACCTGGCTGGATTATATAAAGAAAAGGGTGAGCAATATGCTGCCGGGTATTTAATACAGAATCTGAGTGTAGGAGAGGTGCTCCAATTGATTCCCTTTGATAAAGAAAAATTAAAAGAATGGACCGGAAAGAGTAAAAAATCTTCAGTTTCATCTTTGAATTTCGCCATTAAAAAAATATGCTTCAAAGAAGATGGCTCCTGTCTGGTTTTTATGGAAAACAGCAAAGAACTCTCAAGAAGGCCTTATTTCAATAATACCATGGATAATTCGGGTTTGGGGACCATGAGGTGGGTGGATTATTATTTTGAAGATATTTTTGTAGCGAGCTTTGGGCCAAACGGTGAAAAGCAGTGGGAAAACATTCTTCGGAAGAAACAATTTTCTCAGGACGATGATGGATTGTATTCTTCCTTTTTCATTTTCTTCAATCGCTCCTTTTTGAGAATCTTGTTCAATGATGAAATTAAAAATGAATCCACGGTTTCTCAATATCTCTTACTTCCCGATGGTCGCATCAATAGAAAAAGTGTTTTGAATACCAGTAACACGAAGCTGAATCTCCGGATTACCGATGCCATTCAAATTAACGAAACCAGCCTAATTGTGCCCAGTGAAAACAATGGAAAGATGAGTTTGGTGCGATTGAATTTATTATAATGTATTATAAACGAATATTTTACATATATAAATAATAAAATTTAATTTTGAGGAGAGAAAAGAAATCGGGAAATCCTATATTTGCATCCCCAAATTAACCCATTGGGTCAACAACTAAAGGGTTGTTGATTAAGTAAAAGCACTTAGGGTTTTAGTTGCCAAAAATTGATTTTACAGTTTATATGGGAGCTTAGCTCAGCTGGTTCAGAGCATCTGCCTTACAAGCAGAGGGTCACTGGTTCGAACCCAGTAGCTCCCACTCAAGCCTCGCAGTAACGATCTCCGGTTTTTTTGGGGTGTTGTGCGAGGCTTTTTTATTTCCCTGGCCGGGTAGTTCAACGGATAAGAATATCAGATTTCGGCTCTGATGGTGAGGGTTCGATTCCTTCCCCGGTCACTTTCCTTCTTTCCTGAAGAAATCGTATGCAATAAATTTCCTTGCAAAATTTGACAGGGTTGAAAATTTTGGATTTTATTTGATTCAATCAGAATTAAATTTTAGAAAAATTTCCATCATCAAAATTGTTGAGATTCCAAAATTTCCATTTTATGAATATTCGGATGTAGACATACATAAATGCTCAAGAGAATTGCGGACTCCTGAAAAAAATAATAATTTTTATTATTAAGCATCTAATAATACTAAGAATAATAAAAAGATCAAAAAACTAAATCTTAATTTGCTTCCAGGATCCCTTTTTGAAATAATACCATGCAGCAAGGGCTACAAGGGTTTCTGCCAATGGAATGGCTATAAAAGCACCTGTCGGACCCCAGTTTAAGATCTTGGCCATAAAAATTGCTGCCGGAATTTGAAACAACCAGAAACCAATGAAATTAATCCAGGTAGGAGTCCTGGTGTCGCCGGCTCCATTCAACGCTTGCATCATCACCATACCAATTCCATAAAAAATATAACCTGCCCCCATAATTTGTAAAGCCAACACACCATACCGATGCACTTCTTCTTGATTGGTAAAAATTGAAATTATTGGGGAAGAAAACAGGATAAACAACATCATCACGGCTGCCATAAAATAAACATTGTATTTAGTAGTAAGCAATACACTTTTCTGCGCACGATCTGGGTTTCCTGCACCCAGATTTTGTCCCACCAAAGTAGCCGCAGCATTGGACAAGCCCCATGCCGGTAAGATAAAAAACACCACATTTCTAATCGCAATCTGGTAACCCGCGCTGGCATCCGTACTTCCAGTTGATGAAACAAGGAATGCAAGAAATATCCAACTCCCACTCTGAATAAAAAATTGTAGCGTGGCCGGCCAGGCAAGGGATACGATCGATTTTTGAATACTCCAATCTAATTTAAAATGATGCCTCTTTATTTTAAGCATACCGGAACCTTTGAAAAGGTGATAACTTTGGTAAATTACACCGGCAGTTCTTCCAATAGTAGTCGCAACAGCGGCACCGGTAAGTCCTAGCTCAGGAAAAATTCCATAGCCATAAATCAATAATGGACAGAGTATAATATTTAATAAACTCGCAAGCCACAGACTTTTCATAGCTATCATCGGATCGCCTGCCCCCCTAAAAATTCCATTGATTAAAAACAATAATATAATTGCAGTAGTACCACCCAGCATGATGCGACTAAAATCAGTTCCTGTGTGTATTACTTCCGGCTGAGCTCCCATTAACCTCAATAAATCTGGCGCATAACAATAACCCGAAATGGCCATTATAACTGAAATCAGAATCGCTAAAATAATTGACTGTGCACCCGCATGGGAAGCTTTTTCAATGTCTTTTTCTCCAATCCTTCTGGCAACCAAAGCGGTGGCTGCTGTGCTCAAACCAATGCCCATGGTATAAATAAGAGCGACCATGGATTCCGTAAGTCCTACCGTTGCAACTGCTGCCCGGCTATCTGGCAATTTACTGACAAAGTACATGTCTACCACTGCAAATACGGATTCCAAACTCAATTCAAGAATCATGGGAATCGCAAGCAGTACAATTGCAGACTGAATACTTCCTTGTGTATAGTCATGCTCCTCGCCTTTCAGCGATTGACGAATTAAGAAAAATAATCTGGAAAATTTTTGGCTGCTTTGTCTTTGCATAATATTGACCGATCCTACAAAATTAAACATTTGACTTTGCATACAGATATGGAACTGTTCAAATGCTTTGCACTAAAACAAGTTAAATCTCTTGTCAATTGGAAATTCAAAAAGTTGCAACAGTTCTAATGCAACAGCCATCCATTCTATGTCAGAAATTACTAGAATGGAGTAGGAGTAAAAAATAAATTTTCAAACTCACTGTCTTTTATTCCTCCTCATTGGAGGTTGGCTTATCTTCTTCAACAGTTGGATTTTCCTCTGATGTATTGGACATAGGAGTTTGCTCAACAGAAAGAGATGGAATGGACTCTATGCTATCAGGAGCAGCTTGTCCGGTTTTATTTTTAGCCTTTGACTTACTGGTCTTTATTTCTTCAGCAGCTTTTATTAATTTCTCTTCTTCATTAGATAAAGTCTCATGTTGCTGTTGAATGTTTTCCTGAATTTTGGCTTTAATCTTTTCTTCCTCTTCCTTTACCTTTTGCCTTTGCTCATTCCTTCTTGCATCTTTCTCTTCCCTTTTTTTAGCATTGTCATTCGCTTTTTCCAGAGATGCTTTAACTTTGAGTAATTCATCCAGCTTTTCTTGCTTGAATTTGATTCGCTCTTCAATCATTTTGATTTTAGCCACGCGAATTTGCGCTTCAAGTTGGCCGGTAGATGATTCTATTCGTCTATTCTCAAATGAAATATCGGTATGATCTCTTGCAATCGCTTGTTCAATTTTAGTGATCGCTTGAATTAAACCCTCATATCGACTTTGGTTTCTGTTAGCCGGATTGGCATCACCCCGTTGACCACCCGGTTTTCCGGATTCTCTTTTCGCTCTGATGCCTTTAAATACTTCATCAATCTTAGACATGAGACTTGAGCGATCATCCCTGTTCAGGGACATGGTTTTAAATTCTGTCTGAATTTTAATCATGTCATCAAACAAAGGCTTCAGTGCAGCACCCTCTGTGATTTTCTTTTCTATTTCTGCTATCTTGGATTTTAAACCATCCACCAAAACTTTTGATTTTTGATTTAATTCTGATTTTAAAGCAGAACGAAGCTTTTTAAGCTCTTCAAACATCGCATCCGATTTTTGTCTCAAAGAATCAGAATGATCTCTGAACAGATTACGATCCATGATGTGTTTTTGAACATTTGACCAAAGTTCTTTAAGATCATCCCAAAGATTTTGGTCATAAACTTCCAGTCTTTTGATCTTATCTGAAAGCTCTTCAAGATCGTTTTTGAAATTGCGATAAAGCTTGGAAGATAAAACAACGAAATGCCATTCCATCTGAGCACGCTGGATCATATCTCCCCGTTCCACCTTAAGATCCTCAGGAAGAATACTGTCTGACATGGTTAGCTCCGTCGTACGGTGTACCGTGCCCTCCGGAAAATTAAGATCCTTGCCTTCTCTCCATTGTGTCATGACGAGGTTATAATAATCCTCACTACATGATTTTTCGGGGATTGCCCAAATATCAATTTTGTTTTCTTCTGCCTGAAGGGCTACTGCCAAAAGCACCTTTTGGTCCTCGGCATTTGTTCCCCATACTACCAATCTTGTCCGCATGTCTGCTGTTTTACCCGTTTAATTCAAACTATTTTTTGACGCCATATTATTGGGTCATGCTGTATTCTTATACGACCACTGAAGTCCGTGAAAATGGGTGCAAAAATCAAACCAAAACTTTAAAAAAAAAAATAAGGATAGGTGTTTTTGCGACCTTAATTCATAATATATTGAATTTCTTGTAGTTATGTTTCAACAAAAACCTTGCTCCACCAGGTATTTTGCAATCTGAACAGCATTCGTTGCGGCACCTTTGCGTAAATTGTCTGCTGTAATCCAAAGATTTATAGTCCTTGGTTGGGATTCATCCAGTCTTATCCGACCAACAAAAACCTCATTCATATTTTTAGCCAACAAAGGAGTAGGATATTCATATTTCTCCGGATTGTCCAATAAAACCAAGCCAGGCGCTTGCTTCAACAAATTCCTGATATCTGAAATATGAAAGTCTTTCTTAAAAGTAACATTCACGGACTCCGAGTGACCTCCATGGACCGGAACACGCACAGCCGTTGCCGTAATTTTAAGTGATGGATCACACAATATCTTTCTCGTCTCATGCACCAATTTCATCTCTTCTTTGGTATAACCATTTTCCAGAAAAACATCACAGTGCGGAATGCAATTTTCAAATATTGGATGGTGATATGCCCTTGGTTCGGGTACTGGATTTCCATCTCTTTCGGCTTCGTATTGCCTGACGGCTTTCATTCCGGTCCCTGTGAATGACTGGTAGGTTGACACTACTATTCGATCAATTGAATATTGACGGTGAAGGGGTGCCAGAGCCATGACCATCTGTATTGTGGAGCAATTCGGATTGGCAATTATTTTAGTTTGTTCAGTGATACTTCCACTGTTAATTTCCGGTACCACAAGTGGACAAGAAGGATCCATCCTCCACGCAGAGGAGTTGTCTATAACATAACTTCCCGCAGCTGCAAACTTCGGGGCAAATTCTGTGGAGGTAGCTCCGCCCGCAGAAAATATTGCAATGGCCGGTTTAAGTGCAATTGCATCTTCCATACTTATGATTGGAATTGTCCGGTCATTCCATAAAATGGTTTTGCCTATTGATTGTTCAGAAGCTACCGGAATCAATTCTGCTGAAGCAAATCCCATCTCCTTCAGTACCTGCAACATTACCTGGCCAACCATTCCGGTAACTCCTACAACAGCTATCTTCATAATTAAAATTGAAGTCCCAAAGGTACGCCTGATTTGGAGATAAATAAAAAATATACATTACAATAAAATTATTTATTAATTTTGTAATGAGACACAAATTATCATTCGATTAAATAATCGAATGGAGATAGACACTATTAACCTCTAAATAAACTTACTATGAAGAGCAGATATTCTGTATTACTTTGTTTGCTATTGCCTTTATTCGTCTCTGCACAATGGTACGAATCATTTAATGATGGTCACTTAAATCTATGGACGGGCGATGTAACTGAATTTAAAGTCAATCAAGAAAACCAACTTAATTTATTTGCGGGTGGCCCCGGTGAAAGCAGTATATTCAGATCATACCGATACAGTTCAGACAGCATGATTTGGACCATTTATTGCAAGCTGCTATTTAATCCCTCTGCCTCAAATAAACTTAAAATTTACTTGGCTGCAGATGTACCCAATCCTATATTTTCTGATGGATATTATCTTGAAATTGGCGAAAATGGAAATGAGGATCGCTGGCAACTATATGCCCTGCAAAACAAAAAGATATCGTTACTGGGATCAGGAATTATTGGAAAATTTTCTTCTGATCCGGTCGAATGCAGATTTTCAATAAAACGAATGTCAGACACACTTTGGTTAGTTTCTACTGATTATACTGGAGATAATAACTTCATGGTTGAAACCGAAATTTACGATTCTATTCAATTAGATCTTAAAGATTCATATTTTGGCATTCATTGTTATTATACTGAAACCAGAAAAGACAAATTTATATTTGATGATATTGGAATAAGAGTTGAGGATTTGGATACCATAGCTCCATACATTATTAAGGCAGAAGTATTGGATGATTCCAAATTGAAAATTGAATTCAATGAATTTACGAACGAACTGCAAACATTAAACGTTACTAACTACTCCTTGGATTCATTTACACATCCTTTAAAGGTAGATAAATGCCCACCTAATGACAGGAATTTAATTTTAACCTTTGACAAAGCCTTCGAACCAGAAAAAAAGTATCGTCTCTTTTATAAAGATATCCAGGATATTTCAGGTAACCAGGTCCGTGAAAATCAATACATCAACTTTAATTCACAGAAACACTATCCTGCAAAATCCGGAGAAATTCTGATCAATGAATTCATGGCAGATCCCAGTCCAACAGCAGGACTTCCGGAAACTGAATTTATTGAACTGCTGAACATTTCAGGAAAACATCTTCAACTTAAAAATTTAAGTATTGCTGATGGTTCCAGTATTTCGGAAAACTTTCCGGATTTTATAATTGAGCCGGATTCATTCATTCTCATTTACCATAAAGCTGACTCTTCGCTATTTAAGAATTATGGAAAAGGAATTGGTCTCTCTAAATTTCCAACCATTAACAACTCTGAAGAAATCCTTCGATTGTTTGATGCATCCGGTGATCTTATACACCAGGTAAATTTTTCAGACTCATGGTATCAAAATAGTTTTAAAAAAAATGGTGGCTACAGTTTAGAATTAAAAAAACCATTACAATTTTGCAAAGGTTCAGAAGTTTGGGGGCCCACTGAACATATCTTAGGTGGTACACCTGGAATTATAAATACTGGATATGATAAAGAAACTGACCAAATTGCGCCTGAATTAATCACTTACGCAGTATCCAATTCATTTGAGCTAGAGCTGATTTTTAATGAATCTTTAGACCCGGCTTCTGTGGAACAAATTATTAACTTTCGATTGAATAATGATTTAGTCCCCACCACTGCAAATTTACATTCCACTGAAAACAGTAAAGTGATTCTATTTTTTGACATGCCTCTTGTAAGTGGAAATAAATATTTGCTAAATATTAAAAATCTTGCCGACTGCTCAGGAAATTCAATGTCGGAAATAGATGTGGAAATTTATATTCCCGGTGTCCCAGAACTTGGAGATCTTAGTTGGAATGAAATTCTTTTTAATCCGGAATCAGGTGGCGAAGATTTTGTGGAACTTTATAATAAAAGTAATAAAGCAATTAATATAAGAGATCTGTATATTTCAAATCCACTCTCTGAACCCAGATTCATCAAAATAAATTCTGATTATCTTTTATTACCTCAATCTTATGTTGCGCTTACACGTGATAAAGAGAGTTTGATCAATCTATATCCTTATTCTGAAGCACATCATATTGTAGAGACTGAAATTCCTTCTTTCGATGATCAAAGTGGGTGCCTTCTATTAGCGATCCAAATACACAACAGTCTGGTAGTGATAGATTCCTTACAATATTCGCAAGACTGGCATAATCCATTACTAATCAACAAAGAAGGTGTTTCACTGGAAAAAATAAACCCATCTCTGCTAACAGCAAATAAAAATCATTGGCAATCTGCTTCATCGGGTGTAAAATATGCTACTCCTGGAATTCAAAACAGTCAATATTTGGATGAAATAACAAAAAAAAATAAACCATACAACCTATCATCCATTATCATCAGCCCGGATCAGGATGGCTATAGAGACTTTCTGAGCATTGAATTCAATCTTGAACTGAGTGGTTATAAAATCAGAGCAGAAATTTATGACTTGTTTGGGCAATTGATCCGTGTCATCAGTCATCAGATTCTTGGACCTCATGAACTTTTGAAATGGAATGGCATTGACAAAAATGAACAAAAAATACCTTCAGGAAACTATATATTAAGTATGCAACTCATTCATCCTGAAGGTTCAAAACATGTATATAAAGAACTGATTGTCGTCGATAATGGGAAGAAGTAACTAATTAAAGTTACTTTTGTAACCAAATCGAACTTAGCTTGAATTCTCAGGAATCACATTGGTTTAAAAATAGAATATTTCAGTGGTCAGTGGTAATTGGAATCATAGGCATCAGTACCTTGTTTTTGTTTCCTCCTGAGTATTTATTTGTTAAACAGATTGCAAAGTATGCCACCTATTGGATGTTTGCTTGTCTGGCTATTGGGATTCTTTTTATGTTTCTAGATATTAATTGGATTTTGTATATAGCCTTTGGATGTGCCGGATTTTTAGCCTTGTTTTTGCAATTATCTTTCAACACCTCTATAAAATTTGCATCAGAAAATTCAGATCTATCTATTTCCGTTTTATTTGCCAATCCTTCACTAAGCACAGATGACAGAGATAATACCTTCAGAATTTTGGACAGCATTCAGGCGGATTTGGTCATTTTCGAAGAATTAACCCCTGAGTGGAGAGAATTAACCAATTTGTTCGTTAAAAACTATCCTTCCAACATTACAATATTTCGAATAGACCCTATGGGAAAAGGAATTTTTAGTAAAAAAAGTTTCCAGGAAGTGGATACCATTTCCATTTACAACAATCCGGTAATATTGGCCCATTTAAAAAATTCTGAAAATCAGGATTTCATTGTAGGAATTTGCAACAGTACTCCTCCATTTACGCTACATGATTACAACAAATTAAATTTGTTTCTGGATACTCTTTCACATGCGCTCAATCTATCACTTTCACCCAAAATTTTAGCTACGAACCTAAATATTGAACCTTGGTCACGAGAATTGCGAGAGTTTAGAAATCAAACAAACCTCATGTCCAGCAGGAGACAGAATAACGAAGGATTAAACAACAAAACCCTATTAAGCGTTTTTAATGCCCCAAATGGTGAAATCATTTTCAGTAAGGATTTTGAATGTTCCTATTTTAATGTGATTACAGATTCAAATGGTAATCCCATCGGCATTTTAGGAAAATATCAATTTATTAAGAAAACTCCTGCCAATCAAAAATAATGACTTCTACACAATGGGTAAAGTGGAAAAACTTTATTGTCCTCACAACTTTGGTGTTTATTTCATGCTTTAGTAAAATTTAAATTGTTAAAAATAATGAATGCTTACTAAAAATTAACCTCAAAAGAATAATTTGTTCAGAATTGACATCTTGTTTGCTTATTTTTGAACAATCGAATTTTTCCTTATTGATTTAAATTTAATGATATTGCATATACAAAACATCCCTCCTCAATACAAGTTGATTTTAAAGTACCACAGGAGAAAACAACAAGTTAAAAAAATGACCACAACTAAAAATGAAAAACCATGTGCTGGCAGATTTATGCTTCTTTTAATCTTTCTTTTCAGCCTGCATCTGGAAAGAAGTTTTGCACAACAAAAAAACTACTTTCAACAGATCGTTGATTATAAAATAGAAGTAACCCTCGATGATGAAAACCACTTGCTTCAGGGTAAGATTTCTATGCAATACACCAATAAAAGTCCTGACGTGTTGGATCGGATTGGGATGCATCTTTGGCCGAACGCCTTTTCCAATAAAAACACAGAATTTGGGAAACAAAAGCTCCTTCATAGAAAAACTAAATTCTACGATGCAAAACCGGATGAACTAGGATCCATTCAAAACCTACGATTTACCGTTAATAAGGATGAAGTAAGATTAGAGTACTTAAAGAATAAACCTGATCAGGCATGGTTGCATTTAAAAAATCCGCTGTTACCAGGTAATACAATCATCATTGAGACTCCATTTACAGTTAAAATTCCCGTTTCATTCAGCCGTCTTGGGCATGTGGGTCAGACTTATCAAATTACTCAATGGTATCCTAAACCGGCTGTCTATGATCACAAAGGCTGGCACCTAATGCCCAATTTAGATCAGGGAGAATTTTATTCTGAGTTCGGAAACTTTGAGGTCTCCATTAAAATTCCGGAAAACTATGTAGTCGGAGCCACGGGAACTCTTGAAACGGAAACTGAGAAAGAATTTTTGAAACAACGAATCTCATTAACAGACCAGTTTATCAAGGATGGAGTAGAAAAATTTTCAAATTTACTCGCATCCTCTAAGAAATTTAAAATCATCACTTACAAAGCCGAGCAGGTTCATGATTTTGCCTGGTTTGCCGACAAAAAATTCTATGTACAAAAAGATGAAGTGGTCTTGGAATCCGGAAAAAAAATAGAAACATGGGCCATGTTTAATACACTGGGTGCCTGGACAGATGCTGTGAAATATGTAGGCCGTGCCATTGCATTTTACTCCAAGCACATTGGAGAATACCCCTATCCTCAGGCAACTGCCGTTCACAGTGCTTTGAGTGCAGGGGCAGGAATGGAGTATCCCATGATCACAGTAATTGGTAATGAACGCTTTGCAAAAAGTTTGGATCAAGTGATAACCCATGAAGTTGGACACAATTGGTTCTATGGAATTCTTGCATCCAACGAAAGGGAGCATCCTTATTTGGATGAAGGATTAAATTCCTACTATGAAGACAGATATATGGAAGAATATTATCCAAACTCTTCCAATGACAATCTCGGAATGATGTCTAAATTCACGGGAGGGTTTGAAGAAAATGAACTGATTTATCAATACATGGGAAGATCTTATCTAGATCAGTTTCCTGACCAACACAGTGAAAATTTTAGTCTGATAAATTACGGAAATGATGTATACACAAAATCTTCCAGACTGTTTGAAGATGCTGAGGAGTATCTTGGTGTGGACAATTTTGACCGGATTATGAAAAAATATTATGAGGCCTGGAAATTCAAACATCCATATCCGGAAGACCTCGAAAAAGTCTATTCCGAAAATACAGAGAAGAACATGGACTGGCTGTTCCACTATTTTCTGACCACCAATAAAAAAATGGATTACCGCATCAGCAAAATCAAGCATCAAAATGACTCTGTCCTACTCTCAATAAAAAATTCAGGACAAGTTCCTGCGCCTTTTTTAATTACCGGTATGCAGGAGAATCAAATCAAATATTCCAAATGGATCGATGGTTTCCAAGGAAGCCGTAAAGTAACTCTGCCAAAAGAAAGTGTAGACCATTATATTATTGATCCCAAATTTCAAAGCTATGATTTGTACCGTCATAACAACACCATCCGCAATCATGGCATTTTTAAAAAAATCGAACCACTTCAATTTAAACTATTTCCTGTAGTGGACAATCCAGGAAAAACCGAAATAGGAATTACTCCTGTCGTTGGCAGGAATTCCTACAATGGGTTTATGGCGGGTTTATATATTTCTCAACCTTATTTTCCACCAAGAGTTTGGACTTTTAATGCCATGCCGATGTACTCTTTTGGCAATAAAAGCCTGAGCGGAAAGGCTCATGCTGCCTGGTCAAAACATTTCAGTGAAGGGGCTCTGCACTCAATTAAAATTGGAATACACGCCAAAAGATTTGGGTATGATGAAAAGCAGGTATTAAAGGAAGCTTTAAATTATATGCAATTCAGTCCTTATGTAGAAGTTACGTTGAATACGCCACCTTCAAAATTTATTCAATCTAAATTTTCCTATCAATTTCATCACATAAGAGATGAGGTGACCGATTTTAACGCAACAGATTCAACTTTCAGAATAAGTCATCTCAACAATCAAATCCATGAACTAAAATATATTTATGAAAATCCTAAAATCTTATCACCTCAATCTTTTACAGCCTTGTTACAATTTGAAAATTATCAGGATGCCTTCGCTAAAAACCAAAATTATTTAAGAGCAGATCTTGAATTCAATCAAAAATTCAGAATCCAAAATAAAAGATATTTTGAATTAAGGGTGGCTGGATCTTTCTTTCCATTAAATTCACAAAGAAAATCTACAGCAATTGCTGCAAGAAACGAACAAAATTTTATTCGTGGTTCCGCAGGTGCCTCCTTTCAGGGATATCACGATTATACCAATGAAAATCTATTTTTGGGTAGAAGCAGAGATGAAGGAATATGGTCACAACAAATTATGATCCGTCAAGGCGGTATGAAAATTGCTCCTGGAATAAGTCAAAGAAATAATTTGGGAAATACCAACCAATTTCTAACTGCTGTCAATTTAAGTACAGATCTTCCAATCAAATATATAGGTAACATAATTCGACCCTATTTTGATGCGGTATACATGGATGACAATTTTTCAAATAAAAATGTTTGGCTAATGAGTGGAGGCATAAATATTCATATAGCGGGTGATGTATGGAACATTTATTTTCCATTGTACCATTCAACCAACATAAGGGATTTGTATAAAAGTCTGAATGGAAATTCATATGGCAAACAAATCTGCTTCTCTTTTCAGCTTAAATTTTTTAAACTTTATGATATTCTGAGCCTTATATAATCAACATTTAAATTACAATATGCAAAATCTGGAAGTTCAAATAGACAATCACATACTCTACATTTACCTTAACAGACCTGATGTTTTTAATAGCTTCAATCGTGAAATGTCACTTGAATTGCAAGAAGCCTTGGATCGTGCTTACTCAAATGATGAAATCAGAGTAGTCTATTTATCCGGAAAAGGGAAGGCTTTTTGTGCAGGACAAGATCTGAAAGAAGCAGTCGACCCTGAAGGGCCGGAAATCAGAACCATTTTAGAAGAACATTACAATCCCCTCATACTGCGCATCAGAAAACTTAACAAACCTGTCATTGCTGCAGTGAATGGGGTTGCCGCAGGAGCGGGTGCCAATCTGGCCCTGGCATGTGATATTGTGGTGGCCAATGAAGGGGCTTCTTTTATACAGGCTTTTAGTAAAATCGGCTTGATTCCGGATTGTAGTGGAACATTTATGTTGCCAAGATTAATTGGATGGCAGAGAGCTTCTGCCCTAATGATGACCGCAGAAAAAGTATCCGCTCATGAGGCACAACAAATGGGAATGATTTATAAAGTGTTTGCAAATGATGATTTTGAAAGATCTAGTAAAGAACTTGCTTCCCAAATTGCAGCAATGCCTACCAAAGGATTGATCTATACAAAATATGCACTTAACGAATCCATCCATCACGGATTGGAAGCACAATTAGAAACTGAATTAAAATTTCAAATATTGGCATCTCAAACTCATGACTTCAAGGAAGGAGTAAGTGCTTTTATTGAAAAAAGAAAACCTGAATTTATTGGTAAATAATTTTCAGTGCAGCTTTGAATGAACATAGTTTTCGGAAAGCATGGAGTTCAAATAATGCTTTTAACGAATAGATTTTTACAATGACTTTTTTATGTTTGTACATAATTGCAATAAAAAAGAGGTGAAAAATATTTCCACCTCTTTTTATTACCAACAAACGAAAAACTCTTAATTGTTTAGCATGGAATTTAAACCGGGTGCATTTAATCCACTTCCTCCGATTAATCCATATGCAAAAATGGTATAACTCTTTCCTGCAGCCACCTTATAATTTGACAAACTGAACAAGGCAACACTGGTGCCGGGTAGTTTAACTTCTACTGTAATTGGCTTAGCTGCCACGCTTCCAAAATTTGTATATTGTTTATAGGACAAACTGTTGGACACCTTTACGCCATCAATATAAATATCAACGGAAGGACCATTTGAAATCAAATGTGCAAAACGTAAATAGGCCATTGAAGTATCCGGTGTTTCATGGGTGTCGTTAAAAACAATAACCTCAAGACTCGATTTTGGATTGAGTGCAACAAGAGTATAGGCCTTGTCCCCCCCGAAATCATAACTTGAATTGATCAAAGTGCTTCCATTTGATTTATCCTTAACGTTGATTACCTGATTGCCCGGGTCAACATTCTTATAACTAATAAAACTGGAAAATCCTACTGAACCAAAATAACTGGCTGAATCTTTAATGACTACATTCATTATTCCTCCATCCGGTGATGCATTAATAAATGCTACTTTCGCAGGACCAGGATCATCTTCCTTTTTACAGGAACTTAGGGTAACCAAACTGCCGATCAAAATGGCAATACCAAACAAATACATTATTCTGTTCATATTAATAAATTAAATTAGGAAAACTTGGAAAAGGGTGAAAATGGGGCAGACCTTAGGATGTTAACGCTGTTATTTGTATTTTGTTGCATTTAGAGTTAAAGTCAAAAATATGAGCTTATTCAGGAACAACCCGGGTTATAGGGAATCTTACAGCGGTAACAAATTACGTGGAGGAGGTTTAAGACTTGGAGCGCCGATTATTATTGCCCTTGTAATTGCCGGTTTTTCCTATTTTCGGTATTGTTCTACTGAAACTTACAATGAATATTTAGGCATATATCAACACATCAGTTTAACCCCCGAACAGGAAATTGCAATTGGTTTACAATCAAAACCTGCCATGATACAGGAGTATGGTGGCATGGACCCGGACCAAAGGGCCCAGGCTTTAGTCCAGGAAACTGGAGCCAGTCTAGTCCAAAAAAGTGTTGCTTCTAAAACTCCTTACCAATACCAGTTTCATCTTTTGGCAGACCCCAACACCATCAATGCTTTTGCACTGCCCGGCGGTCAAATTTTCATCACCAGGGCTCTATTTAACCAACTACAGACCAAAGATCAATTGGCAGGTGTATTGGGGCATGAAATAGGGCATGTAATTGCCCGACATGCAGGTGAACGAATAGAAAAGGATCAGCTTTGGCAAGGAATTGCAGGTGCTGCCGGGATCGCCATGGGTGATTACCAATCTGCCCAAGCTGCCCAACAAATTGCAGCCCTAATCAGTCTGAAATATGGCCGGGACCAGGAACTTCAATCAGATAATTTAGGTGTCCGATTTATGATGGATGCCGGATTTAAACCTGAAGAACTGATCGGGGTAATGGAAATTCTTAAACAAGCCTCCGGTGGACAAAGTCGTGAGGAATTTACCTCTACACATCCGGATCCGGAAAACAGAAAAGAAAAAATTAAAGAAGCCATCGACCAATATCGTCAGGCCAATCAACAAAATGGACAAAGTCAATAGACTTTCTGTTTTTAGGATATTATGAGTCCTCCTTAATCAAACTTCCTATCTTAGCCCCCCAGCTTATACAGTTATGAAAAAACTTTTCCTCCTGGACGGTCATGCCTTGGTTTACAGGGCTCATTATGCCTTTATCGGTCGTCCACTCATCAATTCCAAAGGTCTCAATACTTCCGCCATTTCAGGCTTTACCAGAACTCTTTGGGATATCATTAATAATGAAAAACCTTCCCATATTGCGGTTGCTTTTGATTTACATGGTCCTACTTTCAGACACGAAGAGTTTCCTGCATATAAAGCCAACCGAGAAGCACAACCTGAAGACATCAGCATCGCCCTCCCTTACATTGAAGAAATTGTAAAGGCTTTTAACATTCCGATTGTCACGGCTGAATCCTATGAAGCGGATGATGTGATAGGCACTTTAGCCAAGCAGGCAGCCGGTGAAGGATTTGATGTGTTTATGGTCACGCCTGATAAAGATTATGGCCAATTGGTGGAAGACCACATTTTTATGTACAAACCATCACGCCAAGGAAATGGAGTCGATATTTTAGGCCCAAAACAAATTGTGGAATCCTGGGGACTTAACAGAGTTGACCAGGTTATCGATTTACTTGGACTAATGGGAGATGCAGTGGACAATATTCCCGGAATCCCGGGGGTAGGAGAAAAGACAGCCGTAAAACTCTTGCAGGAATTTGATACTGTTGAAAATTTAATTGCACATAAAGACCAAGTCAGCGGCAAATTAAAAGATAAAATTACAGAATTCGCAGACCAGGCTTTGCTCAGTAAAAAACTGGCTACCATCAGTTTGGATGCTCCTGTCCAATTTGAAGAAAAAGCGTACCGAATTGAGGGTGCTAATAAAGAAAAGTTGGCAGAATTGTTCAGAGAACTTGAATTTCGATCATTGGCGCAATCCGTATTAGGCGGTCATTCAAGCACTGCATCAAATTTACTTTTTGGAGTAGAAGAGAAAATAGAAAAAACACCATTGCCATTGACAGAATATAAAGTTTCTGACCATGACATTTACAATACTCCACATGAATATCACCTGGTTTTAGAGGAAAAAGACTTACTACAGTTATTCGACAAATTGCAAAACTCAAAAATTATTTCTTTTGATACCGAAACCACAGGAATAGATGCCACAGCAGCCGAACTGGTAGGGATGTCCTTTGCCTTTAAACCGAAAGAGGCTTACTATGTGCCCGTTGACCGGGATCAGAAAAAAGCACAACAATTGGTGGATAAATTCAAACCATTTCTTGAAGATGTACACAAAAAGTTTGTCGGCCAAAATATAAAATACGACATGCTGATGATGCTCCAATATGGTGTCAATATGCCTAGACCTTATTTTGATACCATGATAGCTCATTATCTCATTGAACCAGATTTGCGTCATAAACTTGATTTCCTCTCTGAAGCATATCTGAATTACAAAATGGTGGGTATTGAAGAACTGATAGGAAAAAAAAGTCCTGAGCAAGGATCCATGAGGGATGTTCCATTGGAAAAAATAAAAGAATATGCCGCCGAAGATGCAGACATCACTCTACAACTTCAACCCATCCTTGAAAAAGAAATCATCAACTTTGAAGTAAATGATGTTTTGCAAAATATTGAGCTACCCTTGGTTAAAGTGCTTTGCGACATTGAACATGCAGGGGTTAGGGTTGATGCGGATTTTCTAAACAACTACAGCAAGGTTTTGGGTAAACAAATTGAAATTACAGAAAATGAAATTTATTCCAAAGCCGGTGTGAGATTTAATATAGCCAGCCCGAAACAAGTAGGAGAAGTGCTTTTTGATCGACTTAAAATACCCTACAAATGGAAAAAAACCAGCACCAATCAATACAGTACCGACGAAGAAAAACTAAACGAGTTGGCCGATGAAAATGAGGTCGTTAAAACTATTTTGGAACATCGTAAACTTTCAAAACTGAAATCTACTTATGTAGACGCTTTGCCCCTGATGATCAATCAAAAAACAGGGCGTGTGCACAGCTCATTTAATCAGGCCAGGGCTGCCACCGGTAGACTTGCTTCAGAAAATCCGAATCTGCAGAATATTCCCATTAAGGACGAGGCCGGGAGGGAAATCCGGAAAGCATTCATTCCACGTGATGAAAACCATCTGATTTTTTCGGCAGACTACAGTCAAATTGAGTTAAGATTAATTGCAGACATCAGCAATGAGGAGGCCATGATGGAGGCCTTTATCAAAGAACAAGATATCCACCGGGCCACAGCTGCTAAGGTGTATGGCATTCCTTATGAAGCCGTCACATCTGACCAACGCCGCAACGCGAAAACGGTTAACTTTTCAATTTTGTATGGAGCAGGATCTACGAATATTTCGCGCCAATTAGGTATATCACGCACCGAAGCAAAAGAATTAATTGATCAATATTTTAATACCTACACCGGCCTGAAAAAATACATGAGTGGCGTTGTCGAGGCTGCACGTTCAGACGGTTTTGTAAAAACCCTTCTTGGTCGCAAAAGAGTATTGAGAGATATAAATTCGAAAAATGCTCTGGCCAGGACAAACTCTGAACGAGTCGCTGTAAATACCCCAATACAGGGAACTGCTGCGGACCTGATCAAACTGGCGATGATTAAAATTCATGACCGCTTATTGAAAGAAAACCTGCAAACTAAAATGATACTCCAGGTCCACGATGAATTAGTTTTTGACGTCTTGAAAACGGAACTCAAACAAGTTCAGGAAATGGTTGTTTACGAAATGAAAAATGCCATTCCCGGGCTTCGTGTTCCATTGGAAGTTGGCCTTGGAAGTGGTAATAATTGGTTAGAAGCACATTAAATAAGAACGGAAATCTATTGATATGAAATTAGCTCAACCCATCCCTGTAAAGGAACTTGCTGAAAAATTCTCTCTCAAAATTATTGGCGAAGCAAACCAGCTTGTCTATGGAATAAACGAAATTCATAAGGTTACACCAGGAGATCTCACTTTTGTGGATGCTGAAAAATATTATTCAAAATCAATAAATTCTCCGGCCACTATTATTCTGATCAACAAGGAAACAGAATGCCCTCCAGGTAAAACTTTGCTGGTTTGTGAACAACCATTCGAAGTTTACAACCAACTCGTAATTTCTGTAAGACCAGAACAAGCCCTTAACACAAATTATGCACATACAGCAGACATACATCCTACTGCGATTATTGAACCCGGTGCAATAATTGGACACCATGCAGTCATTGGAGAGGGAACTTACATCCAGGCCAATGTTTATATAGGTGAATACACAGTTATTGGTAAAAATTGCAGAATACAGGCTGGCGCCATTTTAGGCACCGATGCCTTTTATTATAAAAAAACTAAAGATGGTTTTGTCAAATGGCGCTCCTGCGGGCGGACCATACTCCATGATCATGTTGAAATTGGTGCTGGTTCTACCATCAACAAAGGAGTGTCTGGAGACACGATCATCGGAGAAGGTACCAAAATCGATTGTCAGGTGCACATTGGCCATGGAGTGGTTGTTGGAAAGCATTGCCTTTTTGCAGCACAAGTTGGGATAGGAGGTAAAACAATTATAGGCGATCATGTGGTCTTATACGGCCAGGTAGGGGTTGCACAGAATCTTGTAATTGAATCCAACGTAACTGTGCTTGCCACCTCAGGGGTTTCTAAAAGTTTGGAAGCTGGTAAGACGTATTTCGGCGCACCCGCTGAAGAAATTTCTGTTAAATACCGCGAACTGGCTGCTCTAAGAGGTTTACCAAAACTGATCAGAGGAAAATAATACTGGACAAAATCAATTTATCCCCATATTGCCAGATTGTAAATCAATGCCCTCCGGTTACTTGTTGATCGTAATCGATTCCTTGTCTTTTTAGTATCGATTTTATAGCCATTGCAAATACCAAAAGGTAAGTAAAGCATACAGCGGTAATCCAATAGGATTGATGAATTCCAATTGTGGGGATATCTGCCAATTTACCTTGTAGCGGTGGAATTATTGCTCCTCCAAGTATCATCATGATTAAAAAACCGGAACCCTGTGTTTCATATTTTCCCAAGCCCGCCAGAGAGAGAGAAAATATACAAGGCCACATCACCGAACAAAACAATCCACCACTTAAAAATGCATAAATAGACAATTGACCAGTGGTAGTCAATCCAATTATCATAGCCACCAGGCTAAGTCCACTAAATAACATCAAGGTGAAAACAGGGCGGTCTTTACTCACAAAAAAAGCAGCCACCAAAACCAGCACACATAAAATGTAATAATAAAGATGACTCATGTTTTTGTTCGCAATCATATTGAGTACAATCACTACCCCAAATGCAACGATGGGTACGATCACCATCAGAATGGTCTTCATTCTTGCATTCAAATCAAAAACAGGAATTGCACCTGTCCAACGACCAATCATTAAACTTCCCCAATACATAGAAATATATGGTGCAATGTCTGCAGCTTGTAATGAGCCATATTCGGGTCTCTTCAACAATTCTCCCATGTTGCTTTGAATGCTTACCTCCACCCCGACATAAACGAATATTGCAATCATTCCCAATACCAACTGAGGATATTGCAAAGCTCCCCAACCTGTTTTATCCTTCTTCGAGAATTGGTTGGCCAAAGTTAATCCTATCAAGATGACAAGCAGGGCTGCAATTAGCCAATACATTCTGTAATTCTCCAGGGCCAGCATTTCTGTATCTCCCAAACCTGACGAATCTGTTTTGTAACTGTTGAATACCGGCGTAAAACACAAAAACAATCCTACAGTAATAAGGACCATGGTCCACATTGCCTTTTTTGCAGGTTCAATGTTGGCATCAAAATATCCGGGTGGCACTTTCTTCGAACTCGCAAACAAAACAGCCGCTGCCATGAACAATAAACCTACACAGACATACAAAACAGTGACTTTATCGAGACTGAGCGAATTCAGCAATTCGTCACTCACGGAAGTGGTTCCAAAGAGTACCAATGCCACTACAATGGGGCCAATGGTTGTGCCAAAAGAATTGATGCCACCTCCTAGGTTGATGCGGTGTGAACCCGTTGCGGGATCACCCAATAACATGGCAAATGGATTTGCAGCGGTCTGCTGCAGTGAAAAGCCCAAGGCCAGAATAAAAAATGCAAACAGAAAAAAGCTAAACCCATTTTCATTTGAGCCCGTTTTTACAGCCATGATCATGGCAATGGCCCCCATCAATGAAAATAAAAGTCCATAAATTATACTTCTCTTATAACCCCAACTCGATACCAAATCTTTGGCTTTAACAGCCCCAATAATAAACAGTATCAATGCTCCAATATAATACGCCCCGTAAAAAGCAAAATCCACTAATTGACTTTGAAATTGATCAAGTTTAAAATAATTTTTACAAAAAGGAATGAATACACCATTTCCGGCAGCTATGAATCCCCAAAAGAAAAATACGGTAATTAAGGTCGTGAGTGCACTGTAATTGGTCTTGATTGCCTGGGTCATATTGGTTTTGTTTAAGCCGTAAGATACAATGTGTTGTTGAGAATTGAAGCTAAGTTTCTGTAATGGAAAACTACCTAGGCTCCTGCAGAAAAAACTGACATTTCATCTTCAATAAGATATTTGTTGGCCAATTCCATCAACTCTTTCTGTTCGATAAACCTGATCTTACTGACCAATTTATCAAAAGCCTGCAATGACTTAAACTCGGTCAATAGAATTTTAAGGAACAGAATAGATTGGAAAGGTCCATCCACCAGTCTCAAAAGATGGCCATTCAGATAATTCCTGACCATGTTTAGTTCCTGATCCGGCACAGGTTTTGTTCGGAGCTTTCTAATTTCCTTTTTAATCATCTCAATAGATTTCTCCCTGGATTCGGGATTCAATTCCGCACTGATGTAAAAACAACCATCGTGAATCTGTGCATCAATTGTGGAGTGAATGTCATAAGTTAAACCGTGTTTTTCCCTGATATGGTGCATCAGCCTTGAACCAAAATAATCGCCCAATATTGTATTCAGCATGTACATCCCATAATAGTCCTCATGTGTTTTGGGAAACAGTTTGAGTCCTATTTTCAGACTGGTCTGGGAACAATTAGCCATGGGAATATGGTGGCTCAAAACTTCAGGATGATGTATATTCATTGAATATGGTTCCTGATGATTGTTTTGTGGAAAAATGGTCAATAAGCCTTCCCAAAATTCCGATCCCTTGGAACTTCCACAATAAAACACTTGTAATTTATTGGCCACGTAATTCTCCTTGTGATAGCGTATAAGATCTTCTGAACTGATATCATTAATGAGTTCAGGAGTTGAATTGTAACCATAAGGGGATTGGCTTCCATATAGATGGGCTGTAAATTCTCTGTAAGAAACAAAATCAGGTTCTGTCAGCTGGTGACTTAACTGTGAGGCAAGAAACACTTTCCCCTTAACCAGCTGGTCCTCCGGAAATATCGGTGTGGTCAACAATTCCACCACAAACCTGGCAATGGTTTCAAAATGCTTTTCCAAACAACTCAAGGACATTACTGTAAAATCCAAATCAGCATGAATACTGTACGAGCAACCATAAAAATCAAAGAAATCCACGATTTCTGGGTTTGAAAACTTTCGTGTACCTTCCTGGATTTGGGATGCACATACTCTTGAACTAAGTTTTTTGTGCTCTGTCAGCCGACCATTCTCAAACACAAACTCCAAATAACACAGTCCTTCCTTGTTTGACTTTAATGAATAGACCTGAGCGCCATTGGAAATCTGGATTTGCTCAAATTCCGGTAATCTCAAATCCCAGCTTGGGGCTGCTATGATTAATGGCCACTCTTTTTGTATTATCTGCTTCACTTGTGAGCTTGCGTTGTTTAGTGAAGGCAAAAATGAAGAGAATAATCCGATAACTGAAAGAATATTTGCCAATCATGCTGAGGATAAGGTCCTGGGGCGTATTTTTGCGCTTCCAGAATAAAAATCCAATATTATGAAATTTGTTGCCTCAACCTCCACTCTTTTAAAGCCACTTCAAATCGCTTCCAGCGCATTGAGCGCCAATCCCGTTATGCCGGTTTTAGAGGATTTTCTACTTGATCTTAAAGGAAACAAATTATCAATTGCTTCCTCCAACCTCGAAATGACCATCAATACAGAGGTTGAAGTGAACGGTACCGAAAATGGAAGGATCGCCGTACCAGGTAAAACCTTGCTCGAGACTTTGAAATCTTTGCCTGAACAACCTCTTAATTTTGTAATAAACACTGATACGAGAGGAATTGAAATTACTTCTGCATCAGGTAAGTATAAATTGGTCGGGGAAAAGGCGGAAGATTTTCCGGAAATCGAAAAACCCAGCGATGAAGATCGAATCGAAATGGATTCTATTCAAATCCAAAAAGGAATTGATAAAACTTTCTTTGCTGCCAGCAACGATGAAATGCGTCAGAGCATGCGCGGAATCAACCTAAACATTGATTTTAACCATGTGACCTTCGCAGCTACAGATGCTCATAAATTGGTAAAATACAGCTTCCTTGATATTCAGTCAGATGTGGCTTCCAGCCTTTTGTTGACTAAAAAATCCATGCTCAGTCTTAAGGGAATTCTACCAAGAGAGGGCAAAGTGGTAATTTACTTTGGAAAATCAAAGGCCTTCTTTGAATTTGACAATGTACTCTTTACAACTCGGTTGATTGAAGCCAAATTCCCGGATTACAATGCGGTAATCCCTGCCAATAACCCTAACAGAATGACTGTAGCCCGGGAAGAATTGATTTCTTCCCTGAAAAGGCTCTCCATATTTGCCAACAAGACCACCAACCAGGTGGTGTTGAATATCCAAAATAAAAGCCTGACCATCACCGCTCAGGATTTGGACTTCAACAATGAAGCTACCGAGCAACTGAGCTGTGTGTATGAAGGTGAAGCCATCAACCTTGGTTTGAATGCAAAATTCATGTTGGAGATGCTCACCGTTATCGAAAGTGAAAACGTGAATTTTGAATTCAGCAGCTCAACTAAACCGGCCATCATTCTTCCTCAGGAACAAATGCCGGGCGAAGACCTGTTGATGCTGGTGGTGACAAACTATTAATGCAAATAGGACTTTTCTTTGGATCCTTTAATCCGGTTCATGTTGGCCACATGATCATTGCCCAGCACCTGCTGAATGAAACTGTTTTAGAACAGGTTTGGATGGTCGTAAGTCCACACAACCCACTTAAAAACAAAGCCAGTCTGGCGCGGGATTATGATAGACTTCATTTGGTAAGACTTGCGGCTGAAGGCAATCCAAAAATTCAGGTATCCAACATCGAATTTAGCCTACCCAAACCATCTTACACTATAGATACGCTCACCTATCTAAAAGAGAAATATCCGGAACATAAATTTGCATTGATCATGGGAGGGGATAATCTCATCAGCCTTCCAAAATGGAAAAATTATGAGCTACTGTTAGAAAGATTTCAAATCTACATTTATAAAAGACCTAATTACGAAGACCAGACTGATCTGTCACACCATCCCAATATTGTATTTACCGATGCCCCACTTCTGGACATTTCCTCGACCCAAATCCGAGAAATGATCAAACAGGGAAAATCAATACGGTACATGGTTCCGGAAGTGGTATTGGAAGCCATAGAAAATTCAAGGCTCTATAAAAGTTAACCCGAAATTTTACTTAAGCACATTCAAAATGTGTATAAGTCCTAAGTGGTGTTCTGGTAATAAAAATTAAGAAATGTCGACACCTCTTTCTTCAGTTGAAATTAATTCAACTTAAAAAAATTACTGACAATCCAACAACAACACATGCCAAAATTCATCTCTTTTACGGATTTGGTATTCAGCACAAGTTTTATTAGAGGCCTGATAGGAGGCAAGAACTGTTTTTACTGCTGCTTCCGGTGTATCTACTTGCTCTTCAGTTAAAGGTGAAGACAATTTTTTATGGTCTGTTTTGGGGATAGTGCCCAAAGCAGAAATCTGCCATTCCCCATTGGCAAGTTCTGTTATTTTTCCGGAAACCTGGTCGTGGGCATCCAGTTGTAACTTTATATAATTGATGCTTTCTTCCGTGAAAATGTCCAAGGTGGACAATTGAGCCTGTGCACCAACTGTCATGCCCAAAAATAAAATACTAAAAAATAAGGTTTTCATGATTTTGGTCTTTATTGAACAAATATAATCATTTTACTGTAGAACTTCTTCTTTCTGAAATTAATTCCACTTCCAAAAATCGCTACCAACTGTCGGGAAAAACCCGCAAACTTTAAACAGTATTCTTGTCGGCAAAGACCGGTTGCACACTTCTCTCTCGTTTACTCTTCAAACTCATGCTGTTCCTTCGTTTGCATTCTATTTCCATCATCCAGGTTGCTTTTTCAAATTCTCCTGTTCCCCAAATTTTACCTTAGCATAGTAACGAATTAGCTCAACTCCCAAAGTTCTCTCATATTTCCTCTTACCGGACGAAACAGATCAGTCCTCAGACTTTGCCGCTCTGTCTTTGGCATGAAGCGGGAGTGGGCTAGTTTGAATTGCTGGCGGATGATGTCCGCAATGTTTCCCTCTCCCTTCATTCGTGTTCCAAAACGAGAATCCCCCAGTTCTCCGCCGTGACTGGATCGGATGCTGTTTAGAATGCGCTCTTTCCGATCCGGAAATTGCTCTTCCAGCCAATGACCAAAAATGGGCTGTAGATCACCATTCAACCTTACGATTTGGTAAGAAGCCGTTTTGGCGCCAGCCTCTGCTACCTGCTTGACCATGTCAAAAATTTCCATGTCATTGACACCGGGGATGATAGGAGCCAACATACCATGTACGGGAATCCCTCGTTCTGCCAACAATCGGATGGTTCTGAACCTGCTGGCTATGGTGGAAGCCCTTGGTTCCATTACTCTGCGGGTACGATCATGAGCCGCAGTAACCGAGATCGCCACCTGGACAAGATGCAGATCATTCAGTTCGCCAAGCAAATCCAAATCTCTTTGAATCAGCGCATTTTTAGTGATGATCATAACCGGGTGACGCCAGGCCAGCATGAGTTCAAGAATCTGTCGGGTAAGCCGGTATTTTTTTTCTACCGGCTGGTAACAATCCGTATTGCCCGACAACATGATCGGCTTCACCTGATATTTCCTGGATTTGAGTTCGCGGCTAAGAACTTCTACTGCATTGGCCTTCACCAGAATTTTATTTTCAAAGTCATCAGCAGCACTGTATCCCCAGTAATTGTGGGTCGGGCGGGCATAACAGTAGACGCAGCCATGTTCACAACCCTGATAGGGATTCAGTGAATATTCCATCAAAAGGTCCGGACTGTTCACCTTGTTAATCATGCTCTTGGCCTTGACTTCAATGGTTTGGGTTTTGGAAGGTGCGATCTCCCGGTCTTCAGCCGGTAGCTGGTTCATTTCCGGATTGGCCACGGGATTGGTCTTATGAAAACGGTTGGCGAGGTGCAACGAAGTGCCTCGGGAGGGTTTGCTCTGGTTTTGATCGGTCGACATAAAAGGGATTTGAGTTTTGTGAGGGAACAAAGATATAAAAATGTCGAATTATTCGACATTAAAAGTCGTTTTATTATACATTTGTGTTCCGATACTGCGGAATAAAAACCGAATATGTTTAACAGAGCCATACTACATCTGGATCTCGACTCTTTCTTCGTCTCTGTGGAATGTCTGAAGAACTCCTCCCTGCGGGGTAAGCCACTGATCGTAGGCGGCAACAGCAGCCGCGGTGTGGTGGCAGCCTGCAGCTATGAAGCCAGGGCTTTCGGTATCCACTCTGCCATGCCCGTCAAAATGGCTAAAAGACTCTGCCCACACGCCCTCATCCTTCAGGGGGACATGGACAGCTACAGCAAATACTCAGGACTGGTCACCGACATCATCGCAGACCGCGCACCGATTTTCGAAAAAGCCTCTATCGACGAGTTCTACCTCGACCTCACCGGCATGGACCGTTATTTTGGCTGCATGAAATGGTCCGATGAACTACGGCAGTCCATCATCCGCGAAAGTGGCCTGCCCATTTCCTTCGGCCTCTCTGTCAACAAACTCGTATCCAAAGTCGGCACCGGGGAAGCCAAACCCAACGGAACCCGCGAGATCCCTTCCGGAACCGAAAAGGACTTCCTCGCTCCTCTTTCCACCGCCAAAATCCCCGGCATCGGTAAGGAAACCTACAAAAAACTCAGCTTCATGGGCGTGCGGACCATCAAAGTCCTCAGTGAAATTCCGGCCAAACTTCTCGAACGTCAATTTGGTGAAAACGGTCGCAGCCTTTGGGAACATGCCAACGCAATAGACCATCGTCCCGTGGTCCCTTATCACGAAGCCAAGTCAATCTCCAAAGAACGTACCTTCGAACAAGATACCCTTGACATGAAACGAATCCGCACACTACTGCTCGACATGACCGAAAAACTAGCCTTCGAACTCCGGGACTCCGGCAAACTCTGTTCCGTCGTCACCGTCAAAATTCGTTATGCTGACTTCAATACTTTCAGCCGCCAGTGTAAGATCAGCTACACCGCTCTCGACAAAAATCTCTGGCCTGTCGTACAGGAACTCTTCCAAAAGGTCTACGAACGACGTCAGCTCATCCGCCTCATCGGCGTAAAGTTCAGCGGACTGGTCTACGGCAATCCCCAGTTTGATCTGTTTGAAGATACGGCCACCCAAATCTCCCTCATGCGAGAACTGGACCACATACGCCACCGCTGGGGCTACAGCGCCATAAAACGGGCTGTGATGACCAAGTGAAGAAATGCCTGCAACAAACGATCGAAGACTGCACTGTAATCCGGTATTTGCCATTAGCCAAATGCACTGATCATGATGAGCCCATCTTAAAATTTACTATCATGTAGATCTGAATCTAACCTATACAAGTTTTCAGCAGGGCGAAAATCGATGAAGGCACACTGTAATAAATCTATTCCTACATAAAGAAATTCAAAGATCGTGTATCAAAAAAGAAGGCTCAGAATCTTTAAGTAAAACATAGGTAAAAAATATCATTAAATGTATCTTGGGCAATAAAAGTAGATATGCCCAGGAGGTTCAGCGCTACAAATAGGACAAAAATTACCTGATCTCAATAATTCTAAAAATGCCGGTCTCTATAAAAAACAAAATCTCCCTTCTGGAAAGAATTTACGAGCGGGATCCCGCGACCAACTCTTTCCTGATCAAAATTTCCATCAACAGTTATCACGACATCTTCAACAATCTGGATCCGGCCCCATTTGTCAAAAGAGACCTGGACTCTGACCTCATGACCTATATGGAGGAAAGTTCCGTGGACATCCCACTCAAGTATCCATTGATCCTGCAATTCAATGCGCCGACCGACATCCGGGACTCCGAAAAAGAGCAACGCGTAATCACCGGAATTAAAACCTATTTTCAATTCATGATCCGGTCTTACAAAAGAGAAATAAACCAGGTATACCAGAGGAGTATTACCTATATACTCAGCGCCTTTGCCCTCTTGTTGTTCGGCTTTTACCTGAACAACTGGTCATCAAAAAATATCCTTTACGAAACATTGGTAGAAGGACTCAACATTGGTGGATGGGTTTTTCTGTGGGAAGCAATTGTGCTCTTTGTATTCAAGAATCGAGACACCAGAATCCAATGCAAAAGGTACGAAAGATTGGAAAATTCTCCAATCCATTTTGTCTACTCCTGATGGTAAGTTTTATGGTCTTATTGTCAGCAAAACTCTAACAAAATTTACTCGTAGAGCGTATGCCTATGCAAACAGATATGGCAACTTTTAATTCTCCCATTAGCCGCTTTCGCGGTTCCTTCTCTTATCGTGCTGTCGCACCATACTCTGCCAAAGCAGAGATCGTTCAGTCATACTAATTGGCTAATTTTCAAATTCTCTAATTCTCTAATTCTTCCATTAGCCGCTTTCGCGGTTCCTTCTCTTATCGCGCTGTCGCACCATACTCTGCTGAAGCAGAGATCGTTCAGTCATACTAATTGGCTAATTTTCAAATTCTCTAATTCTCTAATTCTTCCGTTAGCCGCTTTCGCGGTTCCTTCTCTTATCGCGCTGTCGCACCATACTCTGCTGAAGCAGAGATCGTTCAGTCATACTAATTGGCTAATTTTCAAATTCTCTAATTCTCTAATTCTTCCGTTAGCCGCTTTCGCGGTTCCTTCTCTTATCGTGCTGTCGCACGATACTCTGCTTGCAGAAGAGATCGTTCAGTCATCTCTAATTATCTAATTCCATCCTCACTTTCCCGCAACTCAATCATAAACGATGTTCCCTGATCGACCACAGAGTCTTTTACATAGATCCTTCCGTTGTGATAGTTCTCAATAATGCGTTTTGCCAATGATAATCCCAGACCCCAACCCCTTAGTTTGGTAGAGTAGCCGGGTCGAAAAATGGTATCAAATTTTCCTGCAGGAATTCCCTTGCCTGTATCCGTAATCTCCAGATGAATCATATGGTGATGTTTGGAAATCCTGGCCATGATCCTGCCTTCCCCTTCCATGGCATCCAAAGCATTACGAAGTAAATTCTCCAAAACCCATGAAAATAAATTAGGATTGATGTCCACAAAATAGTCCTGCTCTCCTTCATCGGGAAAGTCAAAAACAATGTGTCTGGATGCACGTACCTGCATGTAACGCTTGGCCTCCAGCAATTCCTTCAAGAGCGAACAAGGATGTAGCTCTGGTTTGGATCCAATTTTTGAAAAGCGGTCAGAGACTTGTTGAAGCTTCAACACATCCTGCTCCATGTGGCTTACGATTTCTGCTGCTTGCTCCGGATCGGTATCTGATGACTTAAGATTTTCTATCCATCCCATTATGCCGGAAATTGGGGTGCCGAGCTGGTGAGCAGTTTCCTTGGCCATCCCTACCCACACTCTATTCTGCTCTTCCTTACGGGTAAGGTTGAACACCGCATATCCAATTGCCGCATAGATCAACAAAAGGAATAATTGAAGCAAGGGAAAATAGCGGATCAGCGTCAAAATTTTTGGATATTCCCAATAAATTGCTTCATAGTCCGGTGTCGTAAGGGGTTGAATTCCGGAAGCACGCACTCTTTTCAAAATTGCCGAAGTGTCCGCGTTCTCCGGATAATTATGAAGTTGTACATCTCCATTATGGTTGACCGTAACCACACTTACATTGTTGAGCTTTTCAAGAACTTCTACCTGGTAGGTCATGTCTTGATCGTAATTCTGGTTAAGGGAAATTTCTTTTAATGTGCGTACCAGCAATTCCACATGTGTTTTCTCACGTTCGGCCAGGTTCTGGGCAAGGTAATTGGAATAAAATACTGGCAATAAAGCAATTAACACCCCTAATATGGCAAGGTATAATTTCCACCGACCTGTCTTACTGTATACGTCCATCATGATTCCCCTTCCCGGGTTTCAGCCAAATGCAAAGTAAACGCATTTGTCCCTTAGCAAGGTATAAATCAATCCTTGGTTTTTAAAGTGACGATCATGAGGGCCGCTTCCTGGTTAAATATTTTGTTACGCTCTCGTGCAACCGCAAATCTCGAGTTCCCCAATGGACAAATGGACTCCCATTGCCCCAATTCCGGAAGATCGTAGGTGACCATTTTTTTTCGCTTAAAGGAGGGTGCATCTGTTTGGATGATCTGGGTCTCAGTGAGCCAATAAATGTAATTTGACTCTTGATCAAAACAGCTTCCTGTTAGCTGGCTTTCCATAAAAAATCTGCCGGAGTATGCTATACTTTTTTCGGGACTTAAATTATGCATTCCGGGTTTCGGATAGAGTGAATATAAATCAGTCTTTTGAGAAATGTCCTGCATCCAATTTTTGGTAAAAAAGTAGATTTTATCTTTCATCCAACACATGGCCTCGACATCGAATTTTCTGTCCTTGCCCTTTGGTTTTTTGTCAGGATATTTTTGATATATAATTTCTATAGAATCTGCTTGCACTGCATTTTGGTCAGTTAAATCCGTCAACCGGATTATGTAGATTACTACCCTGTGTCTTTTTTGCTTGTTGTTACCGGTATCCGCAATGTACAGATACTCTTTTCCATCTGTTGTCAATTCTTCCCAGTCCCTGTTTATTGCATTGACCACTGATACTTTTCTTTCCACTCTGCCGACAGAATCCAGCTGATAGATTGCTGCTTCATTCCCCCCATCATTGATGGCGTAATAGTGCTGTCCCCTGTCTAAAGTAATCAGACCTGAAATTTCGTGTAATTCATCCGATAATAAATGTTGCTGTTCCTTATCAGCATTCTGACCCTTCAAATCCAGTAATGTTATCAAATAGATAACTGTGGAAAAATGAATTTCTTTTATCATTTCCTAAAAATTGAGGTTTAGCCTTACTGACTCTTAAAAATTGTCAGCAGCAACCTCCACCATCGTAGTGAAACGTAGATTCGGAAATGAAAATTTCAGGATGATTGAGCCTGGCTAAATTATTGGCTGTTTTATCACAGACGGCCAGCGGCTGGTTCTGCATCAGTAAATGTCCTTTATGATCATCAAAGGTTTCTTCTTTTCCAAAATAGATAGCCGCTTTACCGGTAAAAACACAAGCTCCGTCCTCTGGCATCGGGTCTTTTATCGCACACACTTCCACGCTTTCTATATAAATGTTTTTAGTCAGTCCTGGATATTGATTTGAAGCCAATATACGGTATGGTCTCCTGGCTCTTATTTCTATGGTACCAAAACCTACGCTTGTAATAAGATTGATATATTCCTGTAAAGGTATTGCACCACTTAAACACAAGGCTCTTAAGTGATCATCATTTTTTAAGCTTTCCGGCATGGGGTCTTCAGAGATGGGGTCAGACAAAACCAACCTGCCATGTGGCTTTAGCACTCTGTACATTTCTGTCAGTGCTTTTTTTAAATCCTCCGTTTTAAAAATATTGAACAGACAATTTTGAGCCGCAACATCCACTGTTTCATCTGCCATTGGTAAATCCAGCGCGCTTCCTTTTCTAATGTCTATATAATCAGCGTTGAACCATGAGTTCATCTTCTCGGCTTCCCTTAAATTTTCATGACATGCATCAATCATTTCATCGACCACATCAACTCCAATTACACTTGCTTCACTTCGACTAAAATAGGCAAATTGCAACAGCTCCATTCCTCCTCCAATTCCTACATAAAGTACTTTGGGATGATTGCTTAGATCCCTGGGCTCTACCGTACTGCCGCAGCCATAATTCATGGCAAGCATTTTGGATGGAATATTCAATTCTGGTAACTGCCACACTGGAGTGGTTGTGCAACACAATCCCACATTGGGATTTAATGCTGCATCTTTGTATACATCGATCGTGGCCTCTAAATATTGCGACATAAACTTATATTGGTTTTTTTTTTTTAAAATTAGTTGTTGGAAATATGGAAGTCTAATTTCCCCATTAACTCATTAACTCATTAGCTCATTAACCCATTAGCTCATTAACTAATTAGCTCATTAGCTCATTAGCTTAAGATTTCCAATTTCGCAAACTTTAACATGATCTTCCGCTGTGGGTTGTCTACTTCTCTAAAAAAAATGGTTGCAATTCTATTGTCTGATCCTCCTTCGATGTTCAGCACTTTTCCTTCTCCAAATTTCTGATGCAGCACCGTCATGCCTGCCTGAATTCCATTCGGATTGCTGGGTTTAAAATTTGCAAGTCCGGGATGACTGATACTTACAGGTTTCTTCTCTACAAACCTTACTTTAGGGGAAGCCGGTTCATCGGTCAAAGTAAAAACAGTTGCTCTTGCAGTGTTGTCTTTTTCGAATCTGGCTTCGTCTATTTCTTCAATAAATCGGCTTGGCTCGTTCATTCTAAGATTACCGAAAAAATATCTTGAAGTTGCATAACTCAAGGTTAGAAAATGCTTTGCCCTGGTAATGGCTACATAAAATAATCTGCGCTCTTCATCGAGTTGTTCGGGTGATGACATGGACATATAAGATGGAAAAAGATTCTCTTCCAGGCCACCCACCACTACCGCTTCAAATTCCAATCCTTTGGCTGAATGCACAGACATCAAAGTGACATAATCACTTCCTTCCTTTTCTTCGTCAAGTTGTGTGATGAGCGCAATGGATTGCAAATAAGAAGACAGACTCCGATCCGGGGTAGTGTCACCCAGTACTTCATCATTTTCTGTAAAATCCTTGATTCCATCAAGCAAGGCCATTACGTTTTCCAATCTGGAAATTCCTTCATTCGTTACATCTTGTTTGAGCTCTGAAGACAATCCTGAGATCTTGTAACTGTAAATGGCTGCATCATAGGCATTGCTTTTACGGGACATGTCCTGCATCTCGATGATTTGCATGCGGAACATCTGTAACTGTTGACCTATCTTGCCAGCTGCACTGAACGTAGCCAAACTTTCGAACAAGGACAAATTGTGTTCCTTTGAAAATTCCAACAGCTTATCTACAGTACCATCACCAATTCCTCTTTTGGGATAATTGACAATTCTTTTAAAGGCCTCATTGTCTTTTGGATTTACGGTCAGACGCAGATATGCAAGCAAATCCTTGATCTCCTTACGTTGGTAAAAGGACATTCCACCAAATACTTTATATGGAATATTTAACCGACGCATTTGCTCTTCAAAAATTCTGGATTGCGCATTGGTCCTGTAAAGGATTCCGATTTCCTTATTCTTAAGATGATAACTGTTTTTCAGTTCGACAATATAATCTGCTATTCTTCTTCCTTCTTCATTATCCGAACTTGATTTGATCAACTTGATCTTATGGCCTTCTTTTTTATCAGTCCATATTTCTTTTTTAATCTGCCGGACATTGTAAGTAATCACATCATTTGCCGCTTGTACAATATGCTCGGAACTTCGGTAGTTTTGTTCGAGTTTAAAGATTTTCACATCCGGAAAATCTGCTTCGAAATCCAAAATGTTTTTGATGGTCGCTCCACGAAATGAGTAAATGCTTTGGGCATCATCCCCAACAATGCAGACATTCCGTTGACTCCCCGGATAGAGCACAATTTTTTTTAGGATCGCGTACTGAAGGTAATTGGTATCCTGGAACTCATCTACCATTACATGTGTAAATTGCTTACGGTATTTTTCCAGCACATTGTCCGGATTTTCCTGAAACAGTCGGAACAGTTGAAGTAAGAGATCATCAAAATCCATAGCGCCCGCTTGAAGACATTTCTGTACATATCTTTTATACACTGCAGAAGTATAGGGCATCTTGTTTATCCGATCCTGTTCAAGCAAATCAGCATCTTTCTCATACATCAGTGGGGTAATGAGATTTGACTTTGCATTCGAAATTCTGGATCTTAAGGAATTGGCGTTGTAATCCTTTGGATTCAGGTTTAGCTCTTTAATAATTTCTGTTATTAGACTTTTGCTATCGTCTGTATCATAGATTGAAAAATCAGTAGGATACCCAATCTTGGTCGCTTCCACACGAAGGATTCTGGCAAAAATTGAGTGGAAAGTGCCACTCCACACCTTTCTTGCTTCCCCGGAAGCTACCAGGCTGATACGCTCAGTCATTTCTTTTGCAGCCTTGTTGGTAAAAGTCAGAGAAAGAATGTTCCATGGTTTGACACCGGACTCTATCATATGAGCCAACCTATAGGTGAGTACTCTTGTCTTTCCTGAACCCGGACCAGCTATAACCATTACCGGCCCGCCGATCTGTTCTACAGCTGCACGTTGTATCGGATTGAGTTCATCTAAGTAATTGGCCATGGGTCTTCAAATAAGGATGCAAGATAAGCCCTGAACCTACAAAGCGTAAAATGCTCGAGGAAGAAATTTGTAAAAATCAAATATTCATTCAGTTATCCATCATTTAATTGTCCTTCAATTTTATCAATACAGGATTTGTCTTGATGCCCAAATGATCCCTCCATTTGAACATATATACCTTTTTTAACTCCTTCTAATCCATTAGCTCAGATTTCAATAAAAGGAAACATCAACATTTTATAAATATGAAATATTTTCTCATTTTTAGATCCAATCAATTAATTTTTTATAAAATAAATTAAATATTTTGTAAATAATTGATCCAAACACACTAAATAGTCTAAAATTTATAATATTTTTGCAACACAATTATTACTTCTAAATAAATTTTATGTCAACCAATCGCAGTACAGCTTTGAGTCTGTTTTTATCCAGACCAAAAAATCCCCTCGCAAGGGAGAACAAAAAAATCTCATCCTACTATGCGGAAAATGTTTTTACAGAAGATAAGCTGAAAGCCTATCTGTCCAATGATGCATACAAAGCCTATAATCAAACCATTTCCCAGGGACAAAAAATCTCCCGCCAACTTGCAGACCAGATTGCCGCTGCACTCAAGGCCTGGGCCATGGAAAAAGGTACTACCCACTATACTCATTGGTTTCAGCCTTTGACAGGTACAACCGCTGAAAAACACGATTCATTCTTCACGCTTGCCGGAAATGGCAGTGCTGTTGAGAAGTTCGATGGAGATGCATTGGTCCAACAAGAACCTGACGCCTCTTCATTTCCGAGTGGGGGATTACGTGCCACTTTTGAGGCCCGTGGCTATACCGCCTGGGATCCTATGTCTCCTGCATTTATTATGGACATTGCAGGTTCAAAGACACTATGTATTCCTACTGTTTTCATTTCGTACACAGGAGAAGCCCTCGACCATAAAGCTCCATTGATTCGCTCCATTGAGGCTTTGGATAAGGCTGCTACCGGAGTGGCGAGGTATTTTGACCGGTTTGTAAATAAGGTAACCCCTACTCTGGGTTGGGAACAGGAATATTTCCTGATCGATAAAGCCATGTATTACGCACGACCAGATTTGATGGCCAGTGGAAGAACTGTGTTTGGAAGAGGACCTGCCAAGGGACAACAATTGGAAGACCACTATTTTGGGGCCATCCCGGAAAGGGTGTATTCGTATATGGTAGATCTGGAGATGGAGTGTCACAAACTGGGAATTCCCGTAAGGACCCGTCACAATGAAGTGGCTCCAAGTCAATTTGAATTGGCACCTATGTTTGAAGTGGCTAACATTGCCGTCGATCATAATTCTCTACTAATGGATTTGATGGATCGTGTCGCCAGAAGACATCACCTCATTGTGCTGCTTCACGAAAAACCATTTGCCGGAATCAACGGAAGTGGAAAACACAACAACTGGTCCATGAGCACAGATACAGGGACGAATTTATTGGGCCCTGGAAAAACACCTCGTAATAACCTGCAATTCCTGACATTCTTCACCAATACCATTAAAGCGGTACACGATCATGCTGATTTGCTCCGCGCAAGCATTGCTGCTGAAAGCAATGATTATCGATTGGGAGCCAATGAGGCCCCACCAGCCATTATTTCCGTTTTTATAGGTGATTATCTCACCAGAGCATTGGAAGCCATCGAAACCAGAGTTGAAAATGATCTTAAAGAAGAGGAAGAAAACGATCTGAAACTAGACATCCACAAAATGATTCCGGATGTTATGATGGACAATACCGACCGTAACAGAACTTCTCCTTTTGCCTTTACAGGAAATAAATTTGAGTTCCGTGCGGTAGGTTCTTCTGCCAATTGTGCAGACCCGATGATGGTTCTTAATACGATCGTAGCGAATCAGCTGAATGATTTCAAAACCAAAGTGGATAAACACATTGCAGATGGAGAGAAGAAAGACTCTGCTATCTTGAAAGAGCTTCGTGAATGCATCAAGTCTTGCAAGAATATCCTTTTTGAAGGTGATAACTACAGTGAAGCATGGGCAGCAGAGGCTGAAAAAAGAGGATTGCCAAATATCAAAACTACCCCTCTTGCGCTGGATGCCATCACTACCAAAAAATCTCACCTTCTTTTCACCTCCTTAAACATCATGAACGATCGTGAACTTGAAGCCAGGCATGAAATTTATCTGGAGAAGTACAACAAGAAAGTAGAAATCGAATCAAGTCTCATTGAAGAACTCGCACTTAACCAAATTCTGCCGGCGTGTATGAGATATCAGACTGAAGTGATGGCCAATTTAAAAAATGCTGCTGAATCAGGTATTCCAAAATCTGCCATGAAAACACAACAGCAAATCGTAGAAATCTTATCTACACACATAGAAGGTATGTATCAGAACATTCAAAAAATGGTAGAAGAAAGACATAAAGCTCATCAGCAAAAATCAACCCGTGAAACAGCACTTTATCTTTGTGATAAAGTAAAACCGCTATTCCTCGAAATAAGATCTCATGCCGATGATTTGGAACTCTATGTCGAGGATAAATACTGGCCACTTCCAAAGTATAGGGAGATTCTTTTCAACCGATAATTAAAAAATATTTTTGATGAATCCCGTGTTCGTTCATTCGAGCACGGGATTTTTATTTTAATCAAGAATTGTCATTAGAGTTCGTAGTGAGAGTCAAAATAAATTCGCGACAGGACTTAAGGAATGCAGTTTTTTTTACATCAGTGCGCATGTGGATCATGACAATGTATCGGGCTCCTATAAAGATTACAACTGTGGCAACCTGTGTTACGATTCACACCGAGGAATTGACATTGCTATAGGGCCTTTCCCCTTCTAAAAAATGGACCAAGATCAAGTGGAGGTAATTGCATCTGCTCCCGGCATCATAATTGATAAATACGATGGCGAATTTGATAAAAAATGTGCAGGTGTTTCAAGCAGTGCGAAAGCCAATTATGCAGTAATTCAACATGCCGATGGTTCCAGGGCGATCTACTTCCACATGAAGTCCGGAAAAACAACCACCAAAGCCATTGGGGAAAACATCGCTGCAAGTGAAAAAATTGGAATTGTGGGAAGTTCTGGAAATTCTTCGGGGCCGCATTTACACTTTGAAATATGGGCAGGCAGCACTGTAAGTACTTTAGTGGACCCCTTTGCAGGCAACTGAAATGTAAAAAATGCTCAATCCTGGTGGAACACTCTGAAAATTTACAAAGATCCTGAACTCATACAGGCCTCCGTGCACACTACAGATGTAGTAATTCCAGCTTGTCCAACAACGGAAACACCTAACCAAACTGAAGTTTTCAATTTACCTTTTCAGGGATCCGGCCTGCCTGTGGGATTTGCAAAGTTTTACATTTTCCTCAGAAATGAAACCAATGGGAAAGTAGTGGAAATGAGCATCATCAATCCGGATCAAACCACCTTCACAAGCTGGACCCGGAATTCTAATAATGATTCCAAATTCAGATATTGGGGGTATTCAAAAAAATTGCCAACGATTCCAGGTCGATACACCTTTTCTGCAACCTACAATGGAAGGACTTGCTCTCAAATGTTTGAAGTAAAAGTCCCTTCTGATGTTAAAACACCTCTTAATAAGTTAGGTAGAATAAACTTACAGCCAAATCCCTTCAAAATATCTACTAAAATTATTTTGCCAAATGTTGCTGAAAATGTCAGTTATACCATCTCTAATGGTATAGGTCAAGTGGTAAAATTCGGCACCATACCTGCAGGTAATACCTTAGAGATTACCCGCGACAATCTACCGGCATGACTTTATTTTCTAAAGTTGAATAAAGTCAGTTTATCAGATAATACCACCAAAATGTTGGTCATAGATTGAATTTACCAGTAATTCCATGCTAAAAACATAGAGCTTACTTTAATTGGCTTCCAAATAATATAATGCGGTGATGGTATTTTTCATCACAATTCAGCTAAAAAGCCGTATATTTGTGGTCCTCACCAATACATCGTGACTATTTTCGTTACCATTCGTTGCCAAAAGTCTGTAACCCATTGTGACATATATCTAAGCAGGACGAATTGGGATGTGTAAGGAACTTTAAGAAATGATTCTTCCTTATATAGGTTAGTGTTATTTATAAATAAATAATAGTTTAATCGAGTAATTGTATCATTGTTTTTTCATTTAATAATGAAAGCATTTTGCTCTCACTTTCTTAAATTCATGATAAAATAATGCGCCGGAAATTTTCAAACGTCATCAATAAAGCTGTTAATTAAATATGGGTAAATCACAAGAAACTTTTAGTAAGAAAGAAAAAGAGAAAAAAAGAATTAAGAAAAAACAAGACAAAGATCAAAAAAAGGAAGAGCGTAAAGCAAATGCCGTTAAAGGTAAAACCCTTGAAGAAATGTTTGCGTATGTTGACGAAAATGGAAACATATCAACCACCCCTCCAGATCCAAACAAAAAACATGTCTTCAAAAAAGAAGATATGCAGATCAGCGTTTCCAGAACGGAACCAGGAGAAGCAGTGGAAGTAGTTAGAACTGGTATTGTCACCTTCTTTAATGACTCAAAAGGTTATGGATTTATAAAAGATCTGGAAAGTCAGGAAAGTGTCTTTGTCCATATCAATGGACTCGTTGACCGGGTAAAAGAAAGAGACAAAGTAAAATTCGAGACAGAAAGAGGTCATAAAGGACTGAACGCTGTAAAGGTTACCGTTGTGAATTAATTTTTGGTGAAGCGGTGGAAATTTTATTCTGATTTTCAAGCGCCTTTTTAAAAATTAATGGTACTTCATGGAGACCTGATTTCATAAAGTCGAGCATGTTATAATGGTTTTGTGCTTTATCCAAAGCTCCCATTCTACAAAATATTAGATTGAAAGTTAGCTTCATATACTTTAATTTCAATCTGGGTTTGCATTTAAAACAAGATTTCAAGTTCAATAATATATATTTAAAAAAGGGAGTCATTCGTTTGAATGTGCTCCCTTTTTTATTAATTCGACGAGCTGTCATAAAACTTACAATTCAATTAAACATATATTTGCCTTAATAGATACTCATAAATATCTTGTTTAAAGTAGTTCAATCATCCCCTTGCAAATACTTTGATATTTTCCACCTTCGTAATTCAATTGACGGAACAGACTGGCTGATATTTTCCTACCCTCCGGTATCATAAGTGAGGAGATTCCAAAATAAAATTTGACATCATCCTTGAATTCAGGGTTAATAAACCCAACAGCAAACGCAAGGTTTTTATTTAACAATGAAAAATTACTAGCAGCTACACCGTATCGACCACTGTACAATTGTGAGAGGGCCAGATAATATCTTGCAACTTTATCCTCCGGATGCGCCTTTGTATAATTATAGAACAATTTCTGTGATTCAACAAAGTTCCATTTTTCAAACAACTGTACTCCTTTATTAAATGATTCGATATCTCTACAGCTCAATAATTCTAAGGTGGTTTCTGACACCTCAGACTCCAATTGGTTTCTAACCAATGGTGATTCAAATTCAACAGTTGTTTCCTCACCATCCACTAAGCAACTTGAAATAGTATGCTGTACAATATAGGGGAACCTGGTGATCTTATAGTTATTGATGAGACTTACATCCGGACCATGCGTTGCGTCCGAAGAGTTGAACAAGATTTCAGAACTTGCAGTAAATCCTTTAATTCCCTGCGCTGAAATAAAATTTCCCTTGAGGATTAAAAGAAGAGTTAAAAGTGAAATTAAAAATGCCTTTTTCATGATTTGAATAATTTAATTGTTAAAAATAATTTTTAGTTTTTTGCCGGCAGGTTTGTTCTTTAACATCCCTTGCAAACAGCTTCATATAAATGGTGTAAATAATTTCAAATATTTAAGGTCAGTCATGAATTATTTTTATTTTTTTTAAAAACTAAATATGTACTGTAAAAGAAAACTGCGAAAGTGATGCATTCATCACTTTCGCAGCAGTAGGTAAGGAGGTATGTCAGTTAATATCTCTATTTTCTAATTCGGTGGTAGTATAACCAACACCTTCTGAAACAAGGTTGGTTTATCACTATACCGGGATCACCACATTGCTTGGTACAAATTTCAAAAATCACCTTTTCATCAAGTTCATCTACCTTAGATTTGCTAACTTTTAAATCTGATTTTGTGCCAATTTCAAAATTGATCTTTGTGTTTACTTTTGGATTTTCAATTTCCACAGAAGTTCTCCTAACCTCCCTGATAGAAGCAGCCTCAGCAGGAAAGTTTAAAAAATCCTTTGAAAAGCCTTCTCCCATAAAAAGTACAAAAGCTAAATTGACTGAGAAAATAAATTGCCGTTTCATAAAAAATAATTTAATTGTTAAAAAAATAATAAACAGTTAAAACAAAGTCGAAGAAGTTTCTTGATCGAAATTGAAGTTCAAAATATATCTTCAAGTTTGTCTACACTATTATGGTGTATAAAAGCCTTAATAATTAAGGCCTGGTATAAAATTTATTTTTTTTACATTATATTTATAATATTTTGCATATAAGTAAGACTAGTTTGCCATTTACCTATTCTTCATTATAACCTAAAATTTATATCCCACTTGAAACTTATTTAATGGTTGTTGTAAGACACTAAATTCTTTAGAAATTGTAATTCCAGTATAAGAGACGCCCAGGATGGGATGTAATTTTAGCTTATAATGTCCGGCCAAAAAAAAAATGCCTAATTTGCCTTAATTTATTATTTATTTTTACACTGTATAATTAATAGAATCTATGTGTAAATCTTGTGAATCGTTTAAGCTCCATCTTATGGAAGGAGAGTTGGGTAGGAAAAAAGCCGCCCAAGGACTTTTTGAAGAAGAAATTATTCAAAAACATGCCAGGTATTTCTATTGGAAATATCAACGATTCGTTTCACTAGACTATAACAGCTGGGAAGATTTTTACGTGGAAGTGGTTTTGCGAATTTTTAAGGAGAAAGAGGCCGGCAGGGGGCCAAGAGATAATTGTGACGGTTATTATTACAAATTAACCAGAAACATTTGTGAAGAGATGGTAAGATCAACCAATAAATCAAAGGCTGTTCAGGATGAACTTTCACGATTGGATGAGCTTACCGGAGATCCATATATCATTGAAAAAGTAAAAAAATATATAAACCAACTGGAATGTAAATGCAATCGCCTGTTGTACCATTATCATATTGAAGAACAATTGGTAAGAGACAAAAAGGAACTGGTTAATATTCTGAAAGATAAATGTGGAAAGGAATACACGATTGGTTCGATTCCTGTTCACCTTTCTGGTTGTCTGAATAAATTAACTGAATTAGTCGAAAATGATCCTGATCACTTATTTTAAATAAAATGGAAAATACATCAATTAAATTTCAAGAATATTTAGACCATCGTCTGAGTCCTGAAGAAGAAGCAGCCTTTAAAGCTGAGTTACAAATCGACAAAAAACTTAAAAGTAAATTTGTTGCATTCCTACTAAAAAAACTCCAGGTTCAAGACGCAGTGGATCCCGACACCCGGGAAATGGTTTCAGAAGTTTATCGGAATATGACTCCGGTAAAAATGTCAAACCCATCCAAGATTTATAGATTGAATAGGTTTGCTTCAGACAACTGGCCAAAACTTGCAGCAGCGGCATCCTTTTTGTTGGTGATGAGCTATTTAATTTCTGTTTACACATCAGATGCTCACAATACCGGTAAAAATCTAAACGAAATCATGCTGGAGCCGATAAGTATGGAAAGGGCTTCTTCCTCAGATATGCAACTTTACGAGAAAGCTTCTTATTTCTACTTCAAACCAAAACCTCTTACAGACAGCCTAGAAGGCTTGTCAAATGCATGTCGCGCTTTCTGCTTACCTAAATACTACCTTGCTCATGCCTACTTAAAAAACGAACAGTATGATAAAGCAAATTTGTTATTTGAGGAGTGTTTGAAGAATATCGATTACATAAATCAGATTCCACAATTACAAGGCCATGATCAAGAGATCAGACTCAATGTATTGATCAGCAGAGCAGGATTGAAAATGAATTCTAGGGAAATCCTAAATGACTTGAATCAATTAATTAGTGAACTTCAACCAAATGATGACATTTATGAAAATGCTCAATCTTTGCGGAAATTATTGAATTAAAGTTTAATAAAATTTAGCTAAATCCTGCTAAATTTTACTAAATTCATTTTGGTACTTATTAGCAAAGTTCTCTTCAATTTTAAGTCACTTCAATCTTTTAAAATAATAAATCAATCCGGCAAATAAAACCAAAACAATTAATCCCGTCATCCAATAATTGGATTCAGATGATTGGATTGCTCTTTCCGAACTACCAATAAGTATTAATCCAGCCCAGTTTTCCGGATATACACTCTTGCCTGCAGCAAGAAACTCCCTTTTGCTGGTGGCAAGTGCGACATCTTTTGGTTGTGTTTGATTAAAAAAGTGATGGTAGAAACCTGGAATAATGGTATAGGCTCCATGAGTATTGATCTTCCACAGCGTCGTTATAAAAGATTTTACTCCACTGTAGGCAAAACCCCTTGCCAGGCTGATATTCCCCTCACCCTCCCGAAGTTGACCCAAGGCAGTTTCACATGCGGTTAGTGTAATGAGTTCCTGGTTCATAGGATAATTGTACAATTCTTTTAAAAACATAAATTGACTGGAATCCGGCTTTGGTGAAAATTGAGAAAAGGAAATAAAACTTTGGTCTGGGTCGTCTGCTACAAATCCATGAGTTGAAATATGTAAATAAGCATACTTTTCAGTAGCCAAAATAAAACTTTCCTTTGAACTAGTTTTATCCTTAAAAGTTCGGTCATAAGCTGCCTGAATTCCGGTCACTTCATCATCCTGGTAGCTTAAGTAGGGTAAAACTTTTGACTCAGAATGAAATTGAGGAGCTAAAATTGCAAGCATAGGCTTTAACTTTATTTTCCCTCGTTGCCTGCTCATCTCCTGTAACATACTAGCTGAAAAGCAATAACTTAAAGCATGATGTTGTATGAGAAAATTGCCTTCTTTCGCTTGTAATGGCAAATTACTTCCATCATTTGAAATCTTAGACAGTAAGGCATCAAATGAAAGATTATTTAAAATCCCATCAGGTATAATAATCAGCCGCTCAGGCAATCCATATTTTATTTTAATATGTCCAATTAAAATCTCATAAAGTTGGTTGGAAGTCAAACAAAATTCTCTAACCAACTTCGGATCAGTTATTCCTTCCTCATTTACAGGATTTATACTTTTTCTAAATGAACTTATGTGCCTTTCTAATTCACTCTTTAAGATTTGCACGGTATCAAAAATAAAATGACTTTTACTGATTAAAAAAATGTTGACCAGTGAATCCTGTATAAAATACTCCAACAAAGCCTGATCCTTTTCCAACAAATTTTGCTGAATATCCTGAATTGAAATATCCACACCCTTATACTTTATGGCGAAATAGGAGGGTGCTTTCAGTTTTAATTCACTGATAAATTCTCTTTGTTTCCTTTCCACCAATCCAACAATAGAATCATTGTATAAGGCCTTTTGCTGCAAGATCAACAATTCTTCTTTTTTGCTCTGTAAAGCAATAGGTAATTGATCTTTTGCATTATTCAATCTGGACGCTTCAATCAGAGAAAATGCTTTGGCTTGTTCTACCAATTGGAATGCCCTGTCAATATACAATTGATCGCCTGTAAGTGTATAAAGTTCTTTTATGTCTTGAAAAGCATCTGGTAACCATTGTCTGGATTTTTCAGCAAGCCTTATCTTTGAGTAATCATTAATTAAATTTGCTCTAATAAAATTAATAAGGTGTGCTAAGCTATCATAACTTGCATTTGCTTGAACTACAAATTTTGTATCACCTTTAGCTAATTGAAGTTGAACTCTCCCAATGCTTGCCAATAATACTAAACTAGATTCACAGTCTTTGTAAAATTCATTTATTCTGGGTAAATCTTTATTCAATGGCCTTGAGTTACTAATAATGTGTAAAGCTGAAGAATAGGAATTCATTGCTTCCTGAAATAAGTTTTGTCGGGCCAATGCCGTGCCATGATTAATATAAAATATCTTTAGTTGATTTTTTAATAATGGATCATTTAAGGATTTATAAAGTTCGATACCTTCTTCATTTATTAACTGCGAGTGCTTGTATTTCCCCATTCTTTCATACAATGCAGCCAAATTTCCGATACAAGTCATTAAAGCTTGATCATTACCCGAACTATCAAAATATTCTCTTGCCTTTGAATAAAATGATTCTGCATAAATATCCAATCTCTCATGGTGATCTGGAAATTTTACCATTTTTACAGAATCCTGGAAAGCATTCCCTATACTATTGTATAGATAACCCAATTGATTTAAACTGTCTGAAGACGGACCAAACTTACGCACCAAATTTATTCCATATTCTGCAGATTGTATTGCTTTTGAAAATTGCTTCATTGCAATATACAAATCACATCTTGTAGCCATGAGGTCATATATATATCTGCTACTCTTGGCCCAGGCATCTGAATTATTAAGAATTGTATCACTTGTTATGTCAACTACTCTATTTAGCGCTTCGTTCAGGCAATGCAAAGAATTATCAAATTCATGCATGTTCATATAAGCAAATCCTTTCCTAATCTTGGTATATATGTAAGGAAAGACTTCGAATTGCTTATCTATAACGTCTGCTGAATCAAAATACTTTAATGCTTCCAAATAATTTTCCTCTAAAACATAAGTACTCCCAATATTAATTAATGATCTCAATACATCTAAATGAACAGAGTCTTTGAAAAAATCCTTTCGCAATTTAAGTGCTGCCTGGTGAAATATCCTTGATTGTTGGGTTTGTGTTAAAAAAAACTTTGCGCCAAGCTTATGAAAATTATTAGCAAATTCAATTAAAACTGAATCGCATTTATAATGGCAGTCTTGATTAAGAAATTTGTTTGCCAAAGCTATCCAAATTGAATCATTCAAGACTCCATATTTATTCAATGAATCCTTGGTGTAAAATAGTTCATTGAGATCACATTCTTTCGGATATTGAACATCATCATTATGGTGAGATCCATTTTTAACTTCACAATTTATGAAGAACAAAATAAATATAAAAAAAAATAATCTCATTCAAGCAACATGGTTGACAAGCAGATTGTTAAATAAATAAGGATTACTTTTAAAAATGTATTGTAATTTGATAATTAAGGAATATTGCAAATATTAAGGTTTAAAATTGAATTTATATCCAGCTTTTTATAGCTAACATTTCTCCGAACTTGACTACTTCCCATAATTGCACTGCTTTCTAAATACATTTTTATATTACTATTTGGAATTTGTGGATGATTGAATTTTATAACTGCTATCAAACGACTAATCAGAGGAACAGCGAATGAAGTGCCACTTTGATAGGCTGCTCCGGTTACATATTCTCGTTGTAAATTTTCAGGAAATGCTGCAACAATATTTTCACCATGTGTAAACAATGTTACAGATTTATCTGAAGCGTCGCAATAATTCGAAAATAAAGCTATATCCGTGGAATTACTATCAATAGCCCCTACCGAAATTACATTGTTGTGTTCGGCTGCCAAACACGCAGGATAAAATCTTACATTGTTACTAATTAAGCTAGCATCATTTCCAATTCCAGCAACAATCATAATATTTTGCCTACTCGCATTTCTGAAAAAATTGTTGAATGCATATGATATTGAAGAATCCATTGATTTCAAATCGCCATCTCTATTAAATTTAAAACCCCAACTTATATTTATGATATCAGGATGTTGTTCTAATGCATAATTTATTCCACAAAAAGCATGAAATAAATCTCCCTGGTTAGAACCGTTTTCAAAAATCCCGACATTAACAAATCTGAGAGGTGCCATTATTCCAAAGTTGTGATTTGATGCACCCACAGCTACGCCATTTACTGAAGTTCCATGCCCAACTTTATCCTCGGGTTCATTAATAATAGGCATCCGGGATTGATTATACTGTGTAAATATTCGAAGACCTAATCTGTTTTGATTACTGAAACAACTAGAGTCGTTGTATGGCAGCCAGTTTTTCCTCAACAATAAATTACGGGTAGGGTCTGGAGTGGGATCTACACCAGTGTCAATTATAGCTATTTTAATGCCTGTATCGGAAGGATTAGGACAATTACTTATTGTTCTAAATGTATCTTTTTTTTCTGCCGGAGTTGTAGGCTTTGGATTTGAAACATCAAAAACAATGTTTAAAAGCAGACCATTTTCTGACCTGTCCCCGATGATTTCTCCTCTTGGAGCACTTTTAACTACTGTGCCTACATCTATAGGGTCTACGGTTTGAAACTCCCATAACTCAAAAGGGCTTGTTCCACAAGCACATGAATCCTTTTTTTCAAAGCAATTATCTATTAAATATTTTCTGAGATTGGATGCATTGGGATGAGTTTTATCAAGTATTATTTGATTACACTTGTAAGAGATAAAATGATAATTTGGTTCTAAAGGTTCTGATGGGTATTTTTCGGTGATAATTTGGGTACAATGTCCTTTATTATTAGATTCTTCATACAATTGACAAAGCTTACTCCTTGTACAACCCCCTTGGAAGATGAAAATTAGAATTACTATAAAAATTAGACTTTCATTTCTAATAGCCGATTTTGTAACGGATCCGCATAATAATTTCATAACAAAAATTTAAAGGTTAGTTTTCGTTTAGTATGTGTAAATCTAAATAAAAAATTAAGGAGAATTTAAATAATTCTTCATTTTGACTCATTTTCAGTGAAATGAGTGCTTAAATAAACGAAAAAACAAATTATCTGTGGATTATTGTCCCTTAAGCAGACCTTCTTTAATTTTTCTAACCATCCAAGGGCCCTTATAAATCATACCTGAATAAATTTGAATCAAATCTGCCCCTTGTTTGACCTTGTTAATCCCATCTTCGGGATCGAGAATTCCTCCGACAGCAATAATGGTAAAGGATTTTTCTGCCTTCACCCACTGGAGAACTTCGTCTGTAAATGGCCTTACCGCTTTACCACTCAGACCACCGGTCTCCTTTAAGAGCTCTGTTTCTTTTAAATATTCCGGTCTCCTTATGGTCGTATTGCACAAAACAAGACCATTAATTCCTGTTTCTTTTACTACTTGAATAATTTCTTCTACAGCCTCTTGACTGAGGTCGGGCGCAATTTTAAGATAGATGGGTTTAGGTTTTGAATGGCTAAGATTTTCCTTTTGGACAGTGCTCAGTAAATGTAAAAGCGGTTCCCGCTCCTGTAAGCTGCGAAGATTTGCAGTATTAGGGGAAGATACATTTACTACAAAATAATCCACATGATCAAATAAGGTCCGGAAACAGATAAGGTAATCCTCCACTGCCTTTTCATTAGGAGTTGCTTTGTTCTTGCCGATATTTCCTCCAATGATAACATTTTTAGTCTCCTTGAATTTTTTTAATCTTTCAACAAGCTTTTCAACCCCTTCATTGTTGAATCCCATTCTATTAATTATAGACTCATCCTTCACCAACCTGAACAACCTTGGCTTGGGATTTCCCTCCTGCGGCAAAGGTGTTACTGTACCCACTTCAATCGAACCGAAACCAAGATCCTGAAGTAAATTTAACCATCGGCCATCCTTGTCAAATCCGGCAGCCAGACCAACCGGATTCATGTAAACCAGCCCATCAACTTGCCTCTTCAGTTGGGGGTGTTCAAATTCAAATGACTTTTTCAAAAGATATGAAATTCCCGGAATTTTCATCCCCAGTGCTAAAAGATCCATTGATAAATAATGTGCTTTCTCTGGATCAAATAGAAAAAAGAGGCGCTTTAATATCTTCCAAATCATATCCTCTGGTGTTAAATTTATAAAAATGGGTTGGTTAATTTTTCCTGGCCAATCGTAGTGATGCCCCCATGACCTGAATAAACCTTGGTTTGATGAGGCAATGGTAGCAATTTTTCCTTAATGGATCGAATTAAGGTGCCATGATCCCCTCCGGGTAAATCGGTCCTTCCAATACTACCTTCAAAAAGTACATCGCCGCTTAATAAAAGTTGGTCTTTTGATGAATGAAAACTTAAACTACCGGGACTGTGACCTGGTGTAAAATAGACATCAAACTCAACCCCTCCAAAATTTTGTTTGCTGCCTTCGTCAATCCAATCGCCTACTTCAGGATATTTAAATACCTCAAGGCCATACATTTGGGAGACTTGAACAGCCATACTGTAAGTCATCATTTCGTTTCTATTCATTCGGGGCTTCAGTCCAAATTCCTTAAACATAAACTCCAATCCGAATATATGATCTATGTGTGCGTGCGTGAGGATAACTTCGCTTAACTTCAGTCCATGCGAACTTAGAAAGTTTTGAAATTCCACTCTCTCAGTGGAAGTATAAAACCCTGGGTCTACAATAACCGCCCGCTCCGGATCTTCCCAAAACAAGTAGGTATTCTGATAAAAAGGATTGACCGTAAAACAGTGTAATTCCATATTTCGTTATACTTTTAGCAAATTAATGGAATTCTGTCTGAATCGTTTAGTATTTTTTACCATTCTTAGCCTCTTCTTAGTGATGCAAAGCCTGAAAGCTCAGCATGCAAGGGAGGTCTTTGGCAAAAATAAAGTTCAATACAACGATGATTTACAGGATTGGTGGATTTATGAAACCAACAATATAGTCTATTATTGGTATGGCAAAAGTAGAAATTTAGCTCAGTTCTACATCAACCTTGCGGAAAATGAGAACCAAAAAATCCGAAGTCTTTTTGAGTATCATCCCAAAGACAAAATAGAATTGGTTATTTTTTCTGATTTATCTGATCTTCATCAAACGAACCTTGACCTCCAAAATTCTTTTACTCCGCAAACTTGGGATCTTGAACCTAAAATAAATGACCAGAAAATACTCCTCTATTTTAATGGCAATCACGAACAATGTCTGAGCTTATTGCGTAAAGGAATTATCCAATTATATTTCAATTCCATGTTTTCCGGAACCAGTCTGCAAGAGGTTGTTCAAAAAGTAATTTCATTGAAACTTCCAGGATGGTTTGAATCAGGTTTAATCGGATATCTTGGGGAGGGTTGGCATGAAGATGATATTTTCGAAATGGACCAGGCTTGGCATCACCAATCTTCCTTTCAGCGTTTTTACAATCGCAACCCAAGTCTTGCGGGTAAGTCATTTTGGAATTTTATCAATATTCAATTTGGTGAAAAATCAATTTCCAATTGGTTGTACATGACTCGTATTCAAAAAGACTTAAATCAAGCAACTAAGCTGGTCTTTCAACAAGACTTAAAAAATCTATTTGACCAATGGAAAAAATACTATTCCAGAGAACTTCAAACTTTAAATCAGAAAAAAGAACAACACTTTAAATTAAAACTTAAAAAAGAGGAACACATAATATATTCCGGTTACAGTCAATTACATCATTCCTACTATCTTGCAACTAACCAGAATAACCGCAAAAGAATCAGATTGCTCAATGAAGAAAACAATAAATTAAAAACCATCTACAAATCGGGTCACCGGAACAAAATAAATCTTCCGGACAAGATTTATCCAATATATTTGGAAGACGAAGATAATGGTATCCAGCTCATTATCAATGAAAAGAGAAATAGACTTCATCTGATTTTAATACAAACAAGAACCGGAGAAAAAACAAATACTGTCCTTCCTGAAGACATTCATGAAATCTATGACGCTGCATTTTTAGATCGCAACAATCTCATATTCTCTGGTACTAACAATAGTTTCTCAGATATCTTTTTATACAATCTTCCTTCCAGATCGTACAGAAAACTGACAGATGATATTTATGACGACCTTCATATACAATTGATAAAAAATAAAGACCAAACAAAACTCATTTTTCAATCCAACAGACCCGATACCAACTCTAAGGTAAATGAATTGGATAGCCTTTTGCCTTTAGATAAATTTCATCTTTTTAGTTTGAATCCAAAAGAACCAACAATATTACATTTAGAAGCGCAAAGTCTCAATTTTGGTTCAATACAACAGTTTACTCATTTAAATGAAAATGAATTTGTCATCCAATCTAAACTACAATCTAAAAATGTCTATTATTTCCAAAAGAATTTAAACAATTATGACTTAAGCGATGATCAATTATTTAAAATTGCTGTAAAAAAAGACAACAATAATCTGTTGATGATTTATAAAAAATACAAAAACAAATATGTTTATACTTTAAGTACATTGGATCAAAAATTAAAATCAGCAGCACTCATTTCAGAAATAACATCCCCTAAAATTAAAGGAAATGAAATTGAATTTACAGAATCAATTCATGAAGCAAAACATAACTCAACCTTTTCCTATTTTGTTTCAAAATTTGGTGACCCACAAGGTGTAAAGGAGGTTTTGTTTAATGAATTTGACAGGAAAAAAATTAATTATGAAGACAATGGTTTAAACATACAAAATCTGAATGAAACAAAAATTTCAGAGATTATAAAATTTAATCCAAATTTATCAATTGCTTATCGAAAAAGATTCGGAATTGAAGAAATCTCAGCGGATCTGAACAATGACCTACTCTTTGGTGGCCTAAATACCTATTCTGGTTTTAACCCAGACTTTAACCCTCCTAATATTGGATTGCTGTTTAAAATCAGGGTGAAAGAAGTTTTTGAAAACTATCATCTTGAAGGTGGAATAAGAATTCCTACTGATTTTATTGGCTCTGAAGCTTATGCATTATTAGAGAATAATAAAAAAAGATGGGACCATATTTTTGGCATTTATCGCAAATCAGATCGTGAGAACATTCCGAATGGAAATTTAAATTCATGGAGACTGGCTACTAATACTTTTCTTCTCAACTACCAGTTAAAATATGCACTGGATCCATATCAGAGTTTAAGATTAAACAATACTTTTAGAAATGATCACCAATTTTTGCTTTCTTCAGACATTAAAAGTCTTGATAGTCTGGGTAGAAATATTCAAAGTATCGGTACAAGATTGGAATATGTTTTCGACGATGCTTTAGACTTATCCTTAAATTTAAAGCAAGGCTATCAAATCAAGCTATTTTTTGAAGGAGTCAAAAGAATAAATACTAGCCTGGATGGTGGTCTTAATTTAAAGCCTCTTGCGGGTATGTTGCTAATTGCCGGTATGGATGCACGATATCACCTACCTGTACTAAGACATTCTGTGTTTGCTAATCGACTTTATCTAAATGCTTCCTTTGGAAAGCAAAGATTACTAAACCATCTTGGAGGTACTGAAAATTGGTTGATTCCAAAATACAGTACAGAATCTGTTTCCATTACAGATCAGGATTTTGCTTTTTCTCAACAAGTCACCGAAGTGAGAGGACATCCGCTTGGAGCAAGAAAGGGTTCGTCTGCTGCCGTTCTCAGTACCGAAATTAGAATACCTTTTTTTCAATATATTCTCAATCAAAACTGGAAAAACAGCTTTCTGAGAAATCTTCAATTAATAGGCTTCACAGATATCGGATTCAGTTGGAACGGCCTGATCCCAAATATAAAGGAAGCAGAAGAATTTAAAATAAGAGCGCAGAATCCGGCAGTAATTGTGGATGTCATATATAAAAGAGATCCCATTATATCAGGAATGGGAATTGGGCTTCGTTCTTCATTATTTGGATATTTTCTTCGATTTGATTATGCCTGGCCGGTAGATCGATTTGGTTTTAGCAAACCGTTACCGCATCTTTCACTGGGTTTGGATTTTTAAAAATATTTTATACAATTGCTAAATTGGCAATTACTGATTAAATATAATTATCAAACTATTTACAAATTAGTTTTAACATTTTATACAAATTTGCAATCTACCTTTCAATAATTTCCCAAATAAAAATTATCCAAGATGAGCTTGAGAAATATTTACCAATTGCTTTTAACAGTAAGCTCTTTTCTAATTTTTTTACAAACAAGCAGTTCGAGAAACTATTACATCTCTCCTTTGGGTGCAGATTCAAATAATGGTCTGACACCAAATACTGCATTCAAAACAATTCAAACTGCAACGAACATTGTGAGAGCGGGTGACAGTGTTTTGGTACTGGATGGTTATTACAGTGGTTTCGACCACAGAGATAAAAATAGTGGGTCTCAAGGAAATCCTATTGTTTACTTTGCCTTGGGAAAAAAGGTATGGATTACCTCAGGATTTTATCGAAATAATGGAATCAATATTGAGAACAACGACTTTGTTCATATAATTGGATTTAAGATCCATGGAATGCTTAAAGAAGGAATCCGTGCGGTCCTGGCGAATAACATAAAGATTCTGAACAATGAATGTGATAGTTGCTTCAGGGGAATTTTTACAGGATACACAGATGATATTACGATAGAACACAACATTTGTACGAGATCTCACGGAGAACACGGAATTTATGTATCCAACAACAGTGACAGAGTTCTCATTCGGTACAATTCATCCAGTTACAATAAAGCAAGTGGCATTCAAATCAATCCTGATGTAAGCAGTGGAACTCCGGGGTATAGTGAAGATATCATTTGTACACATAATATTGTATTTGAAAATAGAAAGGCTGCGGGTTTGAATTTTCAGGGATTGGATAGAGCTTTGATTGCAAACAATTTAATTTACAACAATCATGAAGGTTCCGGCATCACTCTTTTTCATGGGGATGCCTCAAAAGGCTGTTCAGATGTTAAAATATTCAACAACACTATTTTGGTTCCGGTAGATGGACGATGGTGTATTCATATTGTAGACGATGCAAAAAACATACTCATAACTAATAACATACTTGTTAATCTACACCCCTGGAAAGGAGCAATTGCTCTGGATAAAGGAATTTACTTACAGGAAAAGATACTAAGTGATTACAATCTGGTAAGTGATAAATTCTGTGAAGAAAGTGATGGTTGTAGTAAAAATCTTAAATTTTGGCAATCTCTTGGAAATGACACACATTCCATCTTGGTGCCCTCTGATTTAAATACCGTTTTTAAAAATATAAATCAGCAGAATTTTGAACTTCAGGAAATGTCATTAGCCATTAATTCCGGGAGCTCTTCAGTATACAATGATGTCAAAGATGATTTAATTGGTAATGCAAGACCACAATGGCAGGATTTTGACATTGGTTGTTACGAGAAAAAAATTGGCACCCATACAAAATTCGAAAAGAAAAATAAATATTCCACCATTCTTAGTGAATTAATGAGAACTGATTTAGATTTTCTTGATGGTCTTGAATTTTCCTTATTTGACTTTTCAGGAAAATGTGTTGCATCGAATCTTTCTGTGGCATTGATTCCTCATTTTCCAACTGGATGGTACACTTTGATCCCGACTTCAAATTATGGAGAAAAAAGAGTTAAACCAAAGATTGTTTTTATCCAATAATATCCTGTCAATAATTACATTGTAATCATCGATTAAGACCCAAAATAACGCAGGGGTTTATTTATCCTGTTTTGCAAAAACTTTTTTCAGTAAATCAGTGGTACGCGAAGCAAAATTATGGCGTATGTCATTTTCCTCTTCTGCGATTTTTTTGAATAATCCTTCAAGGGCTTTGTTCGTTACATGATCTGCCACATCTGGATTTGCTTTTTTCACTAAAGGAATCTGATTGTATTTATTAACTGCAGAGGACCAATAATCTAAGGCACCAAATTTATTGAGAGACTCAGTGATTACCGGTTTAAACTCAGCGTATAATGCAGTTTGTGTGGTGCGCATGAGGTATTGAGTTGCGGCATTGTCTTCCCCTTTAAGGATGTTCCAGGCATCTTTTATAGTCATTTGCTTTATAGCGGAAAGGAAAATTGGCTTTGCCTTAACCGCAGCATCTTCAGCTGCCCTATTAATTTTCTCCAACATATTTTCTTCCACTTTATCAAATCCAGGAATAACCCTTAATTTATCTGTAACGGCTTTGGCTTCAGGAGGTAATAAGATCTTGTAAATACTTTTATAAAAACCATCTTTTACTGAAAGCTGGTCACTACCCTTAGAGGTTCCTTTGCTCAATGCTTCTTTCAAACCAGCGGCTATCTCATCTGTATTTAACTCTTCCAGTCCTACCTGTTTAAGCAGCTTCCCAAATTGTGCATCACAGGATGAAAACCCGAAAACTAGAAATATGCCAAAAACCAATATTAAATTTTTCATTTGTTATTTTACTAATTAGACTCCAAAAATAGACCAAGGGTTTTAGAATAGCCGTTAAAATAATGTGAAGATTGTCAAATAATGCTTTTGATCTTTATCTAACACGATTTTATATATAAATATTTTTTAATATATTAGGATACTGTTTATCTTTGTGACCTGAAATCAAAGTCTATGGACATTTCCATCGTTATTCCAGCCTACAATGAGGAAGAGTCTCTTCCTGAGCTGTTGCGTTGGATCCGTGCGGTTCTTGACCCCATTGGGTTAAAGTTTGAAATTTGGTTTGTTGATGATGGCAGCACAGACAAAACCTGGTCGGTGATGGAAGCTCTTCATGTTGCCCAGCCGGAGATCGTAAAAGCTATAAAATTCCGCAGAAATTATGGAAAGTCAGCTGCTTTAAATACTGCATTTCATGCTTGCGTAGGAGAGGTTGTAATAACATTAGATGCCGATTTGCAAGACTCTCCAGAAGAAATTCCTGAATTATTCCGCATGATAAAGGAAGAGGGTTTTGATCTTGTATCGGGCTGGAAAAAGAAAAGATATGACAACGCCATTACCAAAAATATTCCTTCCAAAGTTTATAATTGGGTTACGGGTTGGATGAGTGGTGTCAAGTTACATGACATGAACTGTGGACTTAAAGCATACCGCAAAGAGGTCATTAAAAGTATCGAAGTCTTTGGAGAAATGCACCGATATATACCCGTAATAGCTAAATGGGCAGGTTTCAGAAAAGTAGGAGAAAAAGTAGTTATTCACCAACCTCGTAAATACGGTCATTCCAAATTTGGAATGAGTCGATTCCTAAATGGATTTTTAGATCTGGCAACCATACTTTTTATTGGTAGATTTGGAAAAAGGCCCATGCATTTCTTTGGATCCTTGGGCTTGAGCTTCTTTTTTATGGGCTTGTGCTTTGTCTGTTATTTGATATTCACCAAATACGCATACAATGTCTATGGCATGGCCGGTCGTCCCGCATTCTACATGAGTCTGGTCATGATGGTAATAGGTTCCCAACTATTTCTGACAGGCTTCATTGCCGAATTAATATCCAGGAATTCCAGCGAACGGAACCATTATCTGATCACCAAAACTTTAGGCTAACATGTCTTCCGTTGTCATCATAGGGCCTGCACACCCATTAAGAGGCGGTTTGGCCTCCTTTGATGAAAGGCTTACAAGGGCATTTATGCAAGCTGGTTGGGAAGCTGAAATTTTTACTTTCTCTTTGCAATACCCTGGTTTTTTATTTCCCGGAACTACCCAATATTCGGATGAACCCGCACCCAATGATTTGAAAATAAATGTTTGCATCAATTCGGTTAATCCACTTAACTGGTTTAAAATTGGTAAAATTCTAAGTAAGAAAAAACCAAATTTGGTTATCGTCAGATACTGGCTGCCTTTTATGGGACCTTGCCTTGGAACCATACTTAAAATATTGAAGACAAATAACTTTTCTAAAATAATCTGTATAGTTGACAATGTAATCCCGCATGAAAAAAGACCAGGTGATGTATGGTTCTCACGATATTTTCTAGAAAAACCTCATGCTTTTATTACCATGAGTGAAAAAGTAAATACCGATTTACTCCGCTTCAGGCCTGAAGCTAAATCCAAGATCGTAGACCATCCTCTTTATGATAATTTTGGAGATAAAATAGATGTTTCCATTGCCAGGGATTTTCTTAAAATTTCAAAATCGGCCAAAATTGTATTGTTCTTTGGGTTTATTCGAAAATATAAAGGCTTGGATTTATTAATAAGGGCCTTTGCTGAACCAATGTTATCTAATTCTGATATTAAATTGGTCGTGGCAGGTGAATTTTACGAAGATGCACAGCCCTATCTAAAATTAATAACTGAATTGAATTTGGAAAACAAGATTATCCTGCACACCCACTTTATTCCAGACAGTGAAGTTAAATATTACTTATCTGCATGTGATGTTGTGGTCCAACCTTATAAGAATGCAACACAAAGCGGAGTCACCCCATTAGCATACCACTTTGAAAAACCCATGATTGTCACAAATGTTGGAGCTTTACCCCGTTTGGTACCCCATGAAAAAGTGGGGCTTGTTTGTGAACCCAATCCAAATGATATTGCTTTGGCTATTAAACACTTCTTTGAATTTTCCGATGGATATTTTCTGGAAGGTTTGCTCGAAGAAAAAAAGAAACTGAGTTGGTCTGCTTTAGTCTCAAGTATTTTAAGTTTGCAAAATGATTTGGAGAAGTAAAGCCCCTTTTAGACTTGGTTTAGCCGGTGGAGGGACTGATGTCAGTCCTTACAGCGATCTCTTCGGTGGTGCAATCCTAAATGCAACAGTTTCATTATTTGCACATTCAAGTCTTGAACTTTTGGAAGAGCCAATTATAGAGTTCAAGTCCATTGACCAAAATAAATCGCTTAAGTTTCCGGCCGGAGTCCCCATTCCTGTAAATACAGGACTTAACCTACAATGTGGTTTGTACAACAAGCTACTCCAAAATGGGTCATTAGACGCCAGAGGTCTTAGACTTACAACTTCTATGGATGTTCCTCCAGGGAGCGGTCTTGGAACGTCATCTACTTTGATGGTTTCGATGATTAAGGCCTTTGCTGAAATGCTTAATTTGCCTTTTGGTGATTACGACCTTGCTCACTTGGCTTATGAAATAGAGCGTATAGACCTTGGATTAGCTGGAGGAAAACAAGATCAATATGCAGCCACTTTTGGTGGGGTTAATTTTATGGAATTTAATAAAGAAGATCAGGTAATAGTAAATCCATTAAGAATTCGCCAAGATTATCTGGATGAACTGGAACACAACATTGTTTTGTACTTCACAGCAACCAGCCGTAGTTCTTCAGAAATTATTGCCGCACAACAACAAAATGTTACAGAAAAGAAAACATCCTCAATTGAAGCTATGCATCATCTGAAAGAACAAAGTAAGATGATGAAAGATGCATTGTTAAAAGGTAAACTGCATATGATTGGAGAAATTCTTGACTATGGATTTGAACAAAAGAAGAAAATGGCAGATAACATCTCTAACTCAAATCTAGATGCCATTTATCATGCAGCAAAAGAGGCTGGAGCCAGTGGTGGAAAGATTTCCGGTGCAGGTGGAGGGGGCTTTATGTTTTTCTACTGCCCACTCAACACTAAATACCGCGTAATGGAAAGACTTGCTGATTTTGGAGGTTACTTCATGAAATATCAATTTACTTCACAAGGTGTAAGAAGCTGGAAAAGCAATTAAAAGAATGAATAGAATTAAGAATATCATTTCCAATTCCATTAGTGTCAAGCAAAATTTGCTGGAAGATGAAAAGACATTAACCAAAATAATGGCTGCATCTCATAAAATACTTCACGCACTTCAAAATGGAGGCCGAATTTATTTTTGTGGAAATGGAGGTAGTGCGGCGGACGCACAACACTTGGCAGCAGAATTTTCAGGTAGATTCTATCAAGACCGAAAAGCCCTTCCAGCTGAAGCTCTGCATACCAACACTTCCTACCTGACTGCAGTAGCTAATGACTATAGTTACGATGTTGTGTATTCTCGTCTTATAAATGGAATAGGCAAACCAAATGATGTATTGATTGGAATCAGTACCTCTGGAAATTCCAAAAATATTATCCTTGCTCTTGAGGAAGCAACAAAAATCGGTATGGCAACTATCGGACTCACTGGAAATAAAGGTGGTATCATGAAAGACATTTGTGAGATCAATATTGCAGCTCCCTCTGATGACACGCCACGCATTCAGGAATGTCATATTCTTATAGGACATATCATTTGTCAGATAGTGGAAGATATGTATTTTAATCTTTAATTCATTTTGATTGAGAGAATGCATTGTACTGGCTGGAGGATTTGGAACGCGGCTTCAACATTTGATTCCAGGTATGCCCAAATGTTTGGCACCTGTAGGCGGAAAACCCTTTATTGATTACCTAATTCAACATTTGGTAACTGAAAAAATGGATAAATTCATTTTTTCCTTAGGTTACAAAAGTGATATGGTTGAATCGTATATTAAAACAAAATTTCCACATCTTAATTGCGAATTTTGTGTAGAAAGTAAACCTTTAGGAACCGGTGGTGCCATTATTTACTCGTTAGGAAAATGTACTTCGGATCAAGTTTTCATTTTGAATGCGGACACCTTTTACCCTATTTCATTTGACAGCTTTTACAAATTTTATCAGAAAAATAAATCCGGTATTTGCATTGCGCTGAAACCAATAGTTGAGCCTGACCGGTATGGAACCGTCATGATGGATGATCAGCATAAAATTGTTCAATTTCTTGAAAAAAAGTATTCCCCATATGGGCTTATCAATGGAGGAATATATCTAATTGATAGAAAATGGATATTAGAATTTGAATTACCAGAAATATTCTCATTTGAAACAGAAATACTTCAAAAATATACAACAACTGAAAATATTTTTGGAATGGTTCAGGATGTTCCTTTTCTGGACATTGGAATTCCAAGTGATTATGAAAAGGCACAAACATTCCTGCCGGAACAGTTAAGTACAATCAAAAAAGATAAATTTTTATTTCTCGATAGAGATGGTGTAATCAATGTACTTAAAGAAAATGATTATGTAAGAAATGAACTGGAATTCAATTTTCTTGGAGATATTTTAAAAGAGCTACCAATCATAGCAAAAGAATTTAAACATATCTTTATTGTCACCAATCAACAAGGAATTGGAAAAGGGCTGATGTCTGAATCTGACTTAAATAAGATCCATCAAAAAATGATAATGACTTTTGAAGAATATGATGTTTCTATAAGTGCCATTTATCATTGCCCGCACCTTGTCTCAGACTCCTGTCAATGTCGTAAACCAAAACCAGGAATGTTAGATCAGGCAAAACAACAATTTCCAGAACTTTTATTTTCACAATCCGTTTTAATAGGAGACAGCATCTCAGACTTTAAGATGTCAGAGAGGCGTGGGGTGACTTTTGTTGGATTTGGAAACAAAATATTGAATGAACTTTCTTTACAAGATTCTTCATTAAGTTATCACGCAATGAATTTTAAGGAATTTAGAATTAATGTATTACCTCTTCTATGATGGTCCATTTAAATTCATTAGAAAAGCGATTACTTAAATAATTACAAATATATTTTAATCATGTAAAATGCACCATGAAAACATATGCTGTAAAAGAAATATTTTATACACTTCAAGGAGAAGGTGCGCAAGCCGGTAGAGCAGCAGTTTTTCTAAGATTTTCTGGTTGCAATCTTTGGAGTGGAAGAGAAGAAGACAGAGAAAAGGCCATTTGCAATTTTTGTGATACTGATTTTGTAGGTGTAGATGGTACCTATGGAGGTAAATACAAATCGGCGCAGGGATTGGCTAAAAAAATAAGTGATTTGTGGCCTGACCAAGGTGTCGCTAAACCTTATGTTGTCTGCACCGGAGGAGAACCTTTGTTGCAATTGGATGAAGAGCTTATTAGGGAAATAAAAAAATTCAATTTTGAAATTGCAATAGAAACCAATGGCACCTATAATGTCCCGAATGGAGTAGATTGGGTTTGTTTAAGTCCAAAACCCAATACTAAAATCCTGGTCAAAACAGGCGATGAATTAAAATTTGTCTTCCCGCAGCAAAACCTTCTGCCTGAAGATTTTCAATATTTGGATTTTCAACATTTCTTTATTCAACCTATGGATGGAATTAATGCCATAGACAATATTCAGAAAGCAATAAGATACTGTTTGGAAAATCCAAAATGGCGTTTAAGTCTTCAAACCCATAAACAAATCGGGATCAGGTAATAATTTAAAATTTAGGTAATTATTTTAATTTAGAGGTGCTTCTAATTCCAGATTGTAATATTCTTTGATCAGTGTCGAATAAATTACTGATCCAGAAAGTACACTTAGATCTCCAAAGACAATTATTTGCTCCCTGGCTCTGGTTAGTGTTACATTTAGTCTTTTGTCAAGTCCTTCTTCAGACTCATTACTCAATTGCATAAGCTGTCTTATGCTGTGTACACAACAAGAATAAATAATAATATCTCTTGCACTACCCTGATAGCGCTCTACAGTATCAACCTTTATAGGGAGATCTTGTAATCCTTCAAATGCCAGATACTTTTTGATATTTGAAATCTGAGCCCTGAATGGTGTAATGATCCCGCAAGTTTGCTCATCCCATGGAATATTATTTTTAGTATAAACCTGATAAAGTACTCTTATAAGATAACTTATTTTTTCTGCCTCATAATCATGAGTCTTTGCAAATTGAGTATCTTCATTGTTTTTGGAAGGAATATAAATGGTCCTCTCTGAAGTGAGTACTTCCTCCAATTTAGATTTTACATTATAAAATTTATTTTTTAATTCCAATGTTTGTCGTGAGTTAGGGTCATCAAACATTAATTCAAGTTTCTGATTATAAAATAATCTGGACGGCAATTTCATAATATGCTGATGCATTCTTCCTTGTTTTGCTAGCATGTCATAAGCATGGGTCCATTCATTTTTTTTACATTGATAAAACATCCGTTCAAAAAATGAATCACTCAACTTTTTAATTCCCATTTCTTTCAAGTCAAGATCTTTGACAAAAGTTGAAGCTTCTGGTTGTGCACTTACAGCAGGAAGTTGCAAATGATCACCTATTAAAATAAATCTTCTGAATTTTGATAATAAGCCAACCAAATTTGGCTCCAAAATCTGTGAAGCTTCATCAATAATTACCGTATCAAAATTAGTCAACTGAAACAATTCCTTTTTGCCCTGAATTGAAGCAATGGTTGCCGTATAAATTCTTTTTGATTCTACATATTCTTTGATGTTTTCTCTTTTTGGAATATCCCTTAATCGGAAATCAAGTAAATTTTTCTGAAACTTATCTTGAATGGCATATCTTGAGCCTATTCTGACAAAATCAAATCTTGTTTCCAATCCAATCGATTCGATTGCCTCACAAATCTCATCGACCGCTCTGTTTGTATATGCCAGGAGTAAAATTCTTTCAGCTGTTTGATTAATCAATGCTTCGACCAGGCTTTTTATTAAAATACTTGTCTTACCAGATCCGGGAGGTCCCCACAACAAAAAGTAATCTTGAGCAGATAGTATTTTTTTGACAAGCTCTGAAATATTTGAATTTAAATTAGTAAATTCGAAATTCTGATGGGTTTTTGTGATTGGAGGAATGCGCCCTAATATCTTATCTCTATATATTTTAGGTGCTCGTGCAAACTCATACAGGTTTTCGTATTGATGTAAATAGGATCTATCCAACGAATCAGGCTCAAGATTCCAAGCCGTATTTGGAGGCAATGACGTTGCATCAAATTGTCTTCCTCTTAAACGGATTATACATTCTGAATGACTCAGTCCAACCAATGTGCACTTATACACCTGATGAGACAATATTCCTTGTCGGTCAATAAATTCTGGGTAAAAAACCAAAGTGTCTCCTGACCTAAAACTGGTCATTAAATTTTTTCCAAACTTATTTTCCAATGAAATCACCGGAGCATCATTATCGGTGAGGAGGACCTCTTTTATTACTAGATCTGCGAGTATGCTAAACTGAAGTTCCTTTTCTTCTCTGCTAAATAACCATAATGAAGCCAGTCCTGCTGTTTGAGTAAGCCCACTATAGCCTGTCTTGGCTATTAATTGCTCTCGAGCAATAAAATACGTATAGTGTTTAAAATATTTTTTTTCCAGTTCATCTAATTCACCAAATGCCTTTATCCAATTTTCTGCATCCCTTCTAACAAAACTATCAAGTGATGAGATCATTTTCATTTTTACCCTGTCAAGAAAGCTGTTGTCGCAAGGATTTGAAAAAGCCAAATGGTAATGAAGCAGAACAATCGAATTTCGCAGCAATAACAAATCCTTTTTGGATTTAACATCCGGGATAGACTGCCGTAAACTATTGTTTGTTTGTGAAGAATATAAGATATAACATTGATTATTCCGATTTTCTTTGTAGACCGATTGAATTAATAGATCATATAGAAATGCTTGCCCCTTGTGGTTGGTGTTGATTCCATTGGAATCTGCCCTGAAAGGTTTGCCACTCTTTAATTCAATTATCTTTCTTACCCCTCCTGGTGTTTCCAACAAGACATCCAAACGTCCTTGAATACCATAAATGTCTGAATAAAAACTTGGCTCTAAATGGACCACGTCAGACTTACCATATGTTCCGTCAAACCGCGAATGAACAATTTTTTGGAGGTTATCAAAATGATCTTTGGTTGCTTTCTCATAGTCCTTAAAATCTGAATCTTCCAAGAGTGATAAGGGCAAAGGATATTTATTAAATACAGCGGTGTACAATTGTTCATAATTCAAAGATGGATTTAAAATAAGTTCATCTAAAAATTCATTTACGGTGGTTCCGATTAAAATATATTTTGTAGCCAATCTGGCTTGAAAAAGGTTAAAAAAATGCTTGAGTGGTGAGGAATTATTTTCTGAATAACATTCTGCAATAGAAGTTACATCCACAAGGTAATCCGGAAATACCACGATATGGTTAAAAGTCCAAAATCCATGAACATTCTCGAATTGGTTTACATAAGCCGGTATTGGAAATCCCGCAATATCTCGAGCTTTCCTGATCTGCTCCAGATATTGTGGATCTATTGTATTAACAGGCAATTCCAACATTTGAAAACCCAGCGCCTCAAGACTTATATAAAGTTTTTCTGAATCCAATTGGTGAAGGCTTACTCTATAAGATCCTTGTCCTCCATTTAAAATTCGCAAATCCTCCTTTAATTCATAATCCGTAAATACCTCAAGGTTTTGTGGTATTGATGAACCTTTCAATTTACAAATTAATTCAAGCAAGGCTTTAACACCCATTCGATTCAACGAATCATAAGTGTGAAAATCAACATCGTTAAACTTCTCTCGATAAGAAAAAAGCAAATGATAAAGACTTTTGTCAATTTTTCTTTTTTGGTACAGGTATGCAATACGACTGTTGAACGAATTAAATAATTGGTCTCCAGAGTCACATAATTCTATCACCAACTCCTCAATCTGATGTGTTAATTCTACTGAGGCTTGAGTACTTTCGAGGTAATTTAACAAAATACTCTTCTCCGGCCAATTCAAAAATAGCGGCTCTCTCATAGGTTGTCTTCTAATAGAAATCGAAGATAAGTCAAATTTTTAAATAAAATTTACCGGGATTTGAAAAAACACCACTTCGGATAATTGGGATATATCCTATATTAATACAATTAATTATATATTACATAATTTTATTATATTTGCTGATGAATTGAATTTTTTTAACTTCAGCCAGAATATTATTCGGTAATATTAAAATATCATGACTAATATTTTAATATTTTGTTAATTTAGCTTACTTTACAAAACATAATATCATGCATAATCGTTTATCCATCATCTTTAAGACCATGAATAAATTAACTACATTGATCATTACTAGAGCAGGTGCCATTCAGGTAATCTTAGCTTTCACATTGATGGTCATTTTCCAATGCCGGCAAAACGATGGAGCTTCAAAATCCGCCGGCAAGACAATTCCGTCAAATTTGGCTGACAGTTCATTTATGTACACTACTCCATTGAGTGAAGAGACAAAGTCTGCACTTCAAAAATTGGCTGAACCACCCATGGTAGAAGGTAATATTGGGGAACAAATGACAACGTTTATCAAAAACGGCATTTACGATTATGGTGAACAATTTAAGTTTATTGATCTGAGGTGGGAGGGTCGGTCTGCCAAACTGAAAGAAAAATCTAGACTCGAAATAGATGATTTGGGAAGAATTATGTTGCTTTTTCCTAAATTAAGAATTAAGATGGAATCTTACCTGGATAACAACGGAAACCAGAAGCAAGATGAAAAAATTACCCAAGCCAGGGTAGAGTATATTAAGAGTCAGTTGGTTTCTGTAGGAGTTCAACCGGAAAGAATTGAAGTAAGAGGTTTTGGCTCTAAGTACCCTGTTGGAGATAACAAGACCTATGAGGGAAGACAAATTAATGACCGTATTGAAGTAACCATCCTTCAATTGTTCTAAAGATTTATATATTTTACCTACTACTGTAAAAACCGGAGGATAAATGTATCCTCCGGTTTTTTATTTTAAATCAATTATTAAAAAGACCCCTTGGTGGTTCAAGGGGTCTTGAGGATTCCATTTCAAAACGAAAAAACGGAAATATATTCTAAATGTTCAGATATAATCCAAACGTCTGATTGATTGAATCATTATCTTTTCAAAAGGAATTTCATTCCCATTTGAAGAAGATCGTCAGAGATGTTGCCATCCCCGTCTGTATCCAACAATTTACCAAAAATCCCGAGTCCCGAATTTTGCTCGGTTTGTTGATGGACCGTTGTCCCCAAAACTTGTTGGATGTTGGTTTGGTCAACTTGATTGTTTGCCCTTGCCTTACCAATTAATCCCATGACCACAGGCGCAAGCATTGACATAAGGCTGATCACAGTTGAAGTATCCATTCCGAAAACCTTACTGACACCATTGGTGACATTTTGCTGCTTAAAACCCAATATATGGCCCAAGATTCCGGCAGAATTCGTCATTTGATCCGATCCACTTTGGCCTGAATTACCTAAAAAGCCCAATACATCATCCAAAATACTTCCATTGTGATCCCTATCTATAGCTCCTAAAAGACCCTCTGCTCCGGATTCACTGGAACTGTTGTTCATCAGACCCTGCATTAAGGTATTGATAATACTTTTGGATGCTGCTACCCCTATGTTAGGATCTTGAATTCCAACTTTTCCTGCCATTTGTGCCAACAATTCGTCAGGGAGATGCTGACTTAGTAAATCATTTAAGTTCATTTATGAGTTTGTTTAAATTAAAAACACATAAACAAGTATTTGGAAAAAAAAATTCCATAAACACTAAACGATTAACTTTGTATGGTGAAAAAAGTCAATCTATTTTTAGGATCGTTTTTAATATTGATGAACTTGTATAGTCAGGCCAATGGTTATGGTGTAAAAGCTGGACCAGGCTTAGGACTTCAACGCTGGTCTGGAAGTGATCGTGCGCCTTTGTTTGTCTATCATGTAGATGCATTTGCTGATTCAGAATCTGAATCGGGGAATGTTCTGTATGGTCAATTAGGCTATCATCTGAAAGGTTCTGCTTTAAGGATTAATCAATTTATTGACGTAAATGGTAATATTTTCCCCGGCTCCACATTTGGAATGCATTTTCACAATGCTGTACTGGAATTGGGAATGAAAAAGTTTTTCCGGAAAGGAAAATTGAATGCCTTTTACGGTCTCGGCCTGAGAGGTGAATATACCATAAAGACTAAATTTGAGTTTTATCAGGAATACAAGGATTTTGTACAGCGGTGGAATTATGGGGTGTCGTTAAGGATAGGTACCGAATTTTTTATGAGCAAATTCGTTCGGAGTGGTTTGGAGGTTCACATTGCACCTGATATTTCGAGACAAATTTTCGTTCCACAAGGTGTGCGTTATTATGATCCTCGCACCAATACAACCTCGCCAGGAGTCGAGCAATCGGTAAGAAATACAGTTATCGAGTTAAGTTTTTATTTGAGGTTTCTCCAGATTATTGAATACATAGATTGATAAGTACCATTTTTCTCTTTAATTGACCCGACGTCATTTTGAATATGATGTTAAATTGCATTGACTTTGGATAAATTTAGCTTCTTTTTACAGAGAATAATATCTTTGCAGCTCATTTAAAAAAAAATATATAATGCCATATCTATTTACTTCTGAATCAGTATCTGAAGGACATCCTGACAAAGTGGCTGATCAGATATCAGATGCACTAATTGACCATTTTCTTGCTTTTGACAAAGAGTCAAAAGTAGCTTGTGAAACCTTGGTGACAACCGGACAGGTGGTTGTAGCTGGAGAGGTAAAAACCAATACTTACCTTGATGTACAAAAAATTGTGCGCGATGTAATTAGTAAAATTGGTTATACCAAAAGTGAATATATGTTTGAAGCCAATAGCTGCGGGATACTTTCGGCCATTCACGAGCAGTCTGCAGACATCAACAGAGGAGTAGAACGGAAGAAAAAAATTGACCAGGGGGCAGGGGATCAAGGAATGATGTTTGGTTATGCCAATAATGAAACTGAAAATTATATGCCACTTCCCCTGAGTTTGGCTCATCTGTTGTTAGAAGAACTTGCTAAAATCAGGCATGATGGGAAGTTGATGACCTATTTACGACCAGATGCAAAAAGTCAGGTGACCATTGAATACAGTGATGACAACAGACCTCAAAGAATAGACACTATCGTCATTTCAACACAACATGATGAGTTCATTACTCCTGGGAAAGGAATTAATGCTGTTGAGAAAGCAGAAAAGAATATGCTTAGCAGAATTGCAGAGGATATCAAAACAATATTAATCCCTAGAGTAAAACGCAGACTGCCAGCTGGTATACAAAAGTTATTTAATGATCAAATCATTTATCATATTAACCCAACTGGTAAGTTTGTTATTGGAGGTCCTCACGGAGATACAGGACTTACTGGCAGAAAAATTATTGTAGATACTTATGGCGGCAAAGGAGCTCATGGAGGAGGTGCTTTCTCCGGAAAAGATCCTTCTAAAGTAGACCGTTCAGCTGCATATGCTACTCGTCATATTGCTAAAAACATGGTTGCGGCTGGTATATGCAATGAGGTTTTGGTCCAGGTGTCCTATGCAATTGGTGTTGCCAAGCCATGTGGTCTTTACATAAATACCTATGGAACCTCCAAGGTAAAATTAAGTGATGGAGCAATTGCAAAAAAAATTGAAAAGCTTTTTGACCTTAGACCTTTCGCCATTGAGCAGAGATTAAAATTGCGCAATCCAATTTACTCAGAAACAGCTTCATATGGTCACATGGGAAGAGAAAACAGAGTTGTTGAAAAAACCTTTACCTCTCCGGAAGGTAAATTGAAAAAAGTAAAAGTAGAACTCTTTACCTGGGAAAAGTTAGATATGGTCAGAACTTTAAAAGCTGCTTTTAAAATTAAGTAAAGCCATCTCTAAATAACTTAGTTAAGTTTCAATGAATTACCTTCGTATCACATAGAAGGCTAATGTCAGATAATCATCCATACTTATCTATTATTATACCCTGTTATAATGAAGACAGTGTTTTGGTCGAAACCTATCAAAGATTGGTAAGGTCATTGAACCATTTAAATTTTAGTTTCGAAATCATTTTCATTAATGACGGAAGTACAGATCAAACTCCCTTTATTTTGGATGATTTTGCAAATAAGGATGAAAGAGTTCTCGTTTTACATTTTTCAAGAAACTTCGGTCATCAACAAGCGTTAACTGCAGGTTTGCATGAATGCAAAGGGCAGTTTGCCGTAATTATGGATGCTGATTTACAAGATCCTCCTGAAATAATTCCTGAAATGCTAAAGCTTGCCACTCGGGAATCTGCAAATATTGTATATGGCCAAAGAGTGACGAGAAAGAAGGAAGGCTGGTTTAAAAAAACTTCCGCAAGTTGTTACTATCGTATTCTTAATTTTCTGTCTGATGTTGAATTGCCTTTGGATTCAGGTGACTTCAGATTAATTGACAGAGTTGTTATTGATGCATTCAAAGAACTCAAGGAGAAAAACAAATACATCAGAGGCTTAATGAGCTGGGTTGGATTTAAACAAATACCCTTTGCATATGAGAGAGAGGCTAGAAGTGCTGGCAACACGCACTATACACTTGGGAAAATGTTACAACTGGCTACAAAAGGGCTCTTGTATTTTTCTAAAAAGCCATTAATGATTGCAATGAATATTGGTTTTATTAGTGTACTTGTTGGGCTCCTATTGGCCATTTATGTCCTCATCTCAAAATTTGTATATCATGAAGCTGTAACAGGTTGGTCTTCAATACTCATAAGTGTTATATTTTTTGGAGGCATCCAACTCCTCAGTATTGGTATTCTTGGACAATATCTTGGTAGTATTTTTGAAGAGGTTAAGAACAGACCAGAATACCTTATAAGTAGAAGAGTGCGTCAATCATTCCAGTCAGAAAAATAAAAAAAAACCCCTTGACTTTTCAGACAAGGGGTATAATAGAATATTTCTTACTTATTATTTCTTCTTTGAAAGCTCATAAAGCTTTGTAACATCCGGAGAAATGATAAACTCAATTCTTCTGTCAACGTTATTGCCTTGACCGGTTGGTTCAAAGTTAGAACGTCCGGCAGCAGTCAATTGATCCTGCTTAACTTTTTGAGCAATTAAATACCTGACAACATTGGTAGCCCTTAAAGTAGAAAGATCCAGATTATCTTTATAAGGAGCATCGGTCTTAACTAGAGACTTGTCAGCATGCCCTTCAACAATAATACTCATGTGATCATTTTTCTTGAACACTTCTGCTAAGTTTTTCAAAATCGCCTGTCCATTTTTGTTTAATGATTGAGATCCTTTACGATATAGGATCTTGTTCGGTAATGAAACATATAACTTGTCACCTACCTGTGTAATGGTAAGATCGGCAGCATTTACAGATGAAAAAGCACTTCTAAGCTCATCTTTAATTCTTTGAATTTCGGTTTCCTTGGCCTTATTCATTTTCTCAAGCTCAGCAACCTGGCCTTGAAATTTGTTAATCTCACTATTGGCACTGCTTAAGTCAGTTCTTACTTTAGCCAACTGTTTCTCAAGATCCATCTTGGAGTTTTCACAGTCTGTTACTTTAGATTTTTGTGTATCCAACATTTTTTGCAAATTCTCATAATCTGCTTGTAGGGCTTTGTGCTTCTTGGAAGAAACGCAGGAAATCATTCCCAAACTTAAACTGAGAAATAAAATTAATAAATTGGTTTTCATTAGATTATAAATTAAAATTTAATTAAATTAAAATTGATCAACAAAGATAGCACAATTTGCATACCAAACTATATTCCCCATTGATAAGATTTACTATCAAGACCAACTAAATCGATAGCCCTGTCTGTAACTGTACTTAATACCTCATCCAAATCTTTTGGCTTTGAATAAAATGATGGTACGGCAGGACAAACAATCGCACCTGCCAGTGTAACTTTTTTCATGTTTTCAATGTGTATGAGACTTAACGGTGTCTCTCTGAAAACCAAAATCAGCTTTTTTCTTTCCTTGAGCATTACCTGGGCAGCCCTGCTCATGAGATCTTCTGCAATGCCTGTCGCAACCTTTGCTAAGAAACCTGCAGAACAAGGGCATACGATCATACCGTCCCAACGTGCAGACCCCGAAGCAAACGGCGCATTAAAATCATTTGGTCCGTAATAATTTATTGGGTAGGAGTTTAAATCTACTTCTGGATTTTCCAATTTCCAATTAACCAAAGCTTGCTGACTGTATACCAAAGCAAGTTCAAGCTCTTGCATTTTTTGAAGTTTTTCAATTAATATCTTGGCATACCTTGATCCACTGGAACCTGAAACTGCGATCACAATTTTCATATGTAATTAGATAATTTCTGCTATTATAAAAATACTTCCTGTTACAATAATTAAGTCTCCTTTAGTTGCATTGTTTCTTGCTGCTTTTAGAGCCCCTCGTAAGGTTCTAAAAGCCCTGCCGATTAATTTATAATTCGCAGCCTCCTCGCATAGAATTTGAGAATCTAATGCCCTCGGTATTTTAGCTTGTGTAAAATAGTATTGAGCTGAAATTGGAAGTTGAATCAACACTTTTTGAAGGTCTTTGTCCTTCACAAACCCACAAACAATATGTACCTTATTATATTTCTCTTTTGAAAGCCAAGTTACCAACTGTCTAATTCCATCTTCATTATGCGCGGAATCAAATAATTCATCTACATCACCTTTTCTTAATTCCCACCTTCCAATAATTTCTGAATACAGCTTAACGTTCTCATAAGCATCCTTCACCTTAACCAAATCAATAGGAATGATTTTTAATTTTTGAAGAATGTTAATTGCAGCAAAAGATGTTCGATAATTTTCCAATTGATATGGGCCCTTAAGATCGGGAGTAAATTTAAACCCTCCCTCTATTTGAATCAAATTATTGCCTTCTTTGTTTTCATTTACTTGTTTCATTTCTACCACATCTTCAGCAAAAAAAATATTGCTCTTACATGATTGAGCGTATTCTTTAAAAACATCCAAAGTCTCTTTTTGCTTTCTACCTATTATTACCGGAACTAGCTTCTTAATTATTCCAGCCTTTTCCCTGGCTATCTTTTCCAAACTATCACCTAACATATCGGAATGATCCCATGAAATGTTGGTTATAACACTTAATAGTGGATTAATAATATTCGTTGAATCTAATCTTCCTCCCAGTCCTGTTTCAATAATTGCATAATCTACTTCCTGATCTTTAAAATATTTAAAGGCGAGTGCCACTGTCATTTCAAAAAATGATGGTTTAAGATGTTCTAAAAAATCTATATTGCTGGATATAAAATTACTAACATATTTTTTTGAAATATAACTACCATTTATTTTTATCCGCTCCCTGAAATCTCTGTAATGTGGTGAAACATATAGGCCTGTCTTAAATCCATGCGCAGTTAGTACCGCTGCAAGCATATGTGAAACAGAACCTTTCCCATTGGTACCGGCAATGTGTATACATCTCAACTTTTCTTCTGGATGCTCCAAATAATTACAAAGCTCCCGAATGTTGGTAAGATCTTTTTTAAACGCCTCCTTACCAATTCGATGAAACATTGGTAGCTGATTGTACATATAATTCAGAGCTTCTGTGTAGTTCATATTACAAAGGCTTGTAAAAATTAATGATTTGTATCAACAACCTCCACCCAATGAATAGGTTTCCTGCCCGTAAAATGTTCTATCTGATGTCTGCAACTAAATCCTTCAGCAATAATAACTTGATCTTCAGATGCCTTCCTAATCTCAGGCAACAATGATAGATTTCCGATCTTTTCTGAAACCGCATAATGCTCTTTTTCATATCCAAAAGAGCCCGCCATTCCACAACAACCTGAATTAATTTCTGCCAAAACAACATTGGACTGCTGATTAAATAATTGATGTACCGATGCACTGGTAAAAATAGACTTCTGGTGACAATGTGCATGCAATAGATAAGAACCACTTTTAAATTTTATTTCCTTTTCCAAATTACCCTTAGCCATCTCACCTGCTAAAAAATCCTCTAAGAGAAAAATCAAATGACTGTATTCGAGCCACTTTTCATCTTCCATAAGGTCGGCAAGATCATCTTTTAATGAGGTAGCACAACTTGGCTCGCAAACCAAAATCGGTATACCTGCTTTCAAAAAGGGTTCAAGGAATGTAAATGTTTTGACACCTTCATTTTTAGCATGTTCCAATAAACCATGTGAAATAGCTGGTCTTTGGCAACACCCTTTTTGAAATACATGAACCTCAAATCCCAAATACTCTAATAGACTTTTTGCAGAATTCCCAATTCCCGGATCATGAAATTTCATATAAGTATCAGCAAATAAAACTACTTGGCGAGCACTATTTGAGATTTTCTTCTTTGTTTCAAAATTGAAAGGGTTTGAAGAATAGAGAGGTAAAACCCTTCTTGCATCAAGACCTGAAAAATGCTCCAATAATTTTCTGAACCATTTACTTTTTAAAATTGAATTCGCTATGAATGCACGAGATCCACTGGCCAATCTGGATAAGTTGTGCTGGTAAAGAATGAGTCTGTCATCAAAACTCAATCCTTTTTCTTGGTGTTGATGATGCAAAACTTCAGACTTCAACTTTGACATGTCTACATTACTGGGGCACTCAGATTTACACGCCTTACAAGATAGGCAAAGATCCATCACCTCATGTAAGTGGGGACTGTTAAGACCTAAATTATCTAATTGTCCACTAATTGCAAGTCTTAGTGCATTTGCTCTGGCCCTTGTGCTGTCTTTTTCATCTAGACTTGCCCGAAAACTTGGGCACATTGTTCCTCCAATTGTCTTTCTGCATTCTCCAACACCATTACACAAATGGACAGCCTCGTGAAAACCACCCTCGCCACGATAATGAAACATAGTTTTAATTGCATCATCTTTATAAGATGGTCCATACCTCAGATTGGTATCGACAGCAGGTGCATCAACGATTTTTCCAGGATTAAGTATATTTCTTGGATCAAACCCCCATTTTATTTCTCTAAAAGCTTGGTAAAGTTTTGGACCAAAAAAAGCCTCATTGTATGGACTGCGTGCCAATCCATCACCATGCTCACCACTCCAGGATCCTTTGTATTTTTTAACCAACTCAAGAGTTGCTAGAGAAATTTTTTTCATTCGCTCAATGTCCTCCTGGTCTCTAAGATCAAGTAACGGCTTAACATGTAATAATCCTACACTGGCATGTGCATAAGCTACTACCGGAGTTTCATGTTCACGACATACTTCAAAAACTTCCATGATATAATCAGCCAGACTCTCTAATGGAACAGCTGCATCCTCGATAAAAGCAATAGGCTTTCTGTTCCCTTTTACACCCATTAATAAACCCAATCCTTTTTTTCTGACTGTAAAAATGTTTTCAATTTTTTGTTTATCAGTGAACAAAGGGTGGGCATAACCAATATTCAAATTTTTGAGGTGAGCAATCATTTTATTGGCGTTGAACTCAGCATCTTCCTTACTATCACCATAAAATTCAACGATTAGTGCTCCTTGAGGGTCACCTTCAATAAAATCGCAATAATTTTTTGTTTCCAGATTTTCTCTACTGCGTTCAATCAACATCCCATCAAGCAATTCAACTGCAGCTGGACCAAATTTTACCATTTCTCCAACATATGCAATTGAATCATAAAAAGAATGAAAATGAACTACACATACCGATTGAAATTTAGGGTTAGGAACCAAGTTAATTTTTGCACTTAAAATGATGGCAATTGTGCTTTCACTACCCACAATTAGCTTGCTTAAATTCCATGTTTCTCCCAGAAACTCATCCAGATTATATCCACCTACCCTCCGCATGACTTTTGGAAACCTTTGAATAATCTCGCTTTGTTGTTCATTGATAATGCGGAAAAGCATGCGATACAGGTCTCCTTCTCGAGTTTTTAGTTCAAGTTTTTGCTCCAATTCTTTTCCACTTACATCGGTGCAATGGATAATACTTCCATCGTCCAGCAAAACTTTTAATTCAAGCACATGATCCAGTGTTTTACCATACATAATACTCCTTGTCCCTGAGGAGTTATTTGCGATCATTCCTCCGATTGCTGCCCTACTGCTGGTGGCAGGATCAGGTGCAAAATGAAGCTTATGGACCAATAGTTTCTTATTTAGTTCATCACGTACCAGCCCCGGTTGAACCCAGGCCCATTTTGCTTCAGTGTTTAACTCCAGAATTGAATTCATGTATTTAGTAAAATCCAAAATGAACCCATCCCCGACTGTCTGTCCTACCAGACTGGTTCCTCCGCCCCTTGCCAACAATGGTATTCGGTGCTCATATGCATATTGCATAACCAACACAACATCCTGCTCCGTTCTTGGGCAAATTACAGCCTTAGGCATTATTTGATAATTACTTGCATCGGTTGCATATATTGCCGTATACAGAGGATCATCATAAAAATCTCCGGAAAGTGCGTTCCGTAAGCCAGTAAAGGTATCTTTCATCTTTGTGCCTAATTCAATTGTGCAAAAATAACTATTTTAGTGCCTAATAAATTATGATATAATGCCTGATCAATTAAGTATAACTCTTTTTAAATCTATAGAGTCAAACTATTATACAGAAAAGAAAAATCTAGTAGATGATGTCAGCGAGTTGTTACATATTCAAAAATCAAGTGTTTATAAAAAAATTAAAGGTGAGTCTGCCATAGGACTTCAGGAGGCAGGAATTCTTTGCAAACACTATAAGATAAGTCTTGATGAGCTTTTGAATTTAAATGAAAATCGCATTTACTTTGACTTTCCAGCAATAAGGGGCAATGTAAAAAATGTATATGATTTTTTGAAATCATTAGAGACAGATTTACAAAATCTTTATCGACTAGATCCTACTATATATTATGCAACAAAGGAACTTCCAATGTTCTATTATTGCATTTCTCCAAAACTTGCTGCATTCAAATTCCATGTTTTCTATAATACCGTATGGAGAGAAGATAAATACCAGATGATTCCATTTGATTATATTCAATTTGAAAATGATGATCAATTTAAGAGTCAGATTAAAAACATTGTTAACCTTTACATGTCCCTCCACAGTGTAGAAATTTGGAACGTAGGAATTCTTGACAATACGCTTAACCAAATTCGGTATTTTCTTGAATCAGGCTTGATGAAAAATCCCTTGGAATCCATAAGGCTTTGTGAAGAATTATTATTGCTAATTAAAAATATCGAGGAATTATGTGAGAATTCGAACAAATCCTCTATGAAAAAATCGGATAGGGCAGTAGGAAGTTTTGAATTATATAACAATGAAATTGCCCACACCAATATTCTTGCCTATGTGGAAAGTAAAACGATGCGATGTGTTTATAATACCTATGACAATCCGAATTTTATGAAAAGTTACAACCCATCACTTTGTGACTACACTTCCAAATGGTTTAACAGAATAATAGATACCTCCGCCCCCATTTCAAAAGGGAATGTTAGAGACCGTAAAATGTTTATTAATAGACTGCAGGAAAAAGTTAACCGTACATTGAAAACATTAGAACTCATAATTGAAGAACATTTATCCAACACTCAGAACCAGGAAATTTAAATCCGAATTACTGAAAAAAATAAAATTCTATTCTCTCAAAATTTATTAAATATTCTTTGGTACCCAATGAGTTTATAAATTTCGCTCCTTCATAAAACTGCTCAATTGTGTCTGTAGTGTAAGTTGATTGGTACCTCCCGCGATATGGTATAAAGCATAGGAATAGTCGATTTTAAATTTAGATATTTTAATTCCCATGCCAAATGACAATCCCGAAAAAGAGGCATAATCTTTTGCATTGAGTTCTTTTCGACGTAAATGATTGTACCCTATTCTTAGGCTAAATGTTTCTTTCTTACCCAAGAGCATTTCACCGCCAAAAGCAAAATGTCTCAAAAGGTTGTCGCTAAATTTACTAAAGTCACTTTTCTCCTTTTGTTCATCAAATAAATTACCAGATTGGCTTATGGCAGGGTCATCGTATCTTACATTCCATCTTTCCAGATGATGTGCAGTAATATGATATACAAAAGGTAAATGATTCAATCGCTTAGAAATTCCCAATTCTAAAGTCAGAGGTAAATTTTCTTTAACCTTTTCATAGGAATCAATACTGAACCCTACATTGCGAATTGCAATAGCTATTGAGGTTCGATTTACTGGATTAGAATATTGTAATCCCAAACTCACGCCCAATGCACTTGAACTCGAAAGTCCAAGATTACTGAACACATAATGTATATTAGCTCCTGCCCGTATTCGCTCATTGAGTTGTTTGGCAGAACCAATATAAAAAGCTGACTCCCTAATTTTAAAGGCTCCATTCACCTGACCATAAATATCTGTAAAAGGGATTGAGGAGGAATTTAAATACTGAATTCCAGTCTGCCATTGCAAGCCCCATTTGCCTGGCTTTAGAGTATATGAAAAGTGTCCGGACCCCATATCACTAAAAAAGAATTGATGTGAGAAATTAAGTGCCGTACTCATTTTTTCATTAATCAATGCAGGATTTAAGAAGGCTGTCCCTGCATCAGAGCTTGAATAAGCCATTGCATGAGAGCCAAGTGCTGTGTTTCTTGAAGAAGGGGATAGATTTAAAAAAACATAAGAGGCATAACCTCCAGTCTGTGCCATTACTTCAGTGGCAATAAAAAAAGTGAAAAAAGTGACTGCCAAGGTATATTCAAAAACAATTCTTCTTTTTTCATCTAGTAATTTTATCACTGGATTGACGTATTGGGATGTTGTAGAATCAAGCATATTATTTAGTTTTAGTACTGTCCATTTCTAAAGTCCAGGTTGTGGTACAAATCCCTTCTTTGCAATTCATCTTTTTTATTAATGTTCCCGTGCTGTCAAATAAATTCAACAAACCTTCTTCATATGGTCCATTCTTATAAAAACCATTGGCTTTTATTTTTCCATTTTGATAATACTCCTCAAAAGGTCCATTTTCTTGACTGCCCGACATTTGTACAATCTCCTTCAGTTGTCCCTCTGGGAAATAAGCTTTTAGGGTTCCGCTCATTTCATTATGGATGTATTGACACTCGAGCTGAAGCTGGCCATTTGGATAGAAGACTTTATATGGCCCTTCAAATAAATCCATTTTATAATTTTCCAGGCTGTATATAAAGCCCTTTTCGTATAATTTTCTTTCACCATTCAATTTACCTTCCTTGTAATGCGCACTTTCCAGAGGTTTGCCCTGATCATCAAATTTTTCGTAAAAACCATCCTTCAGCTTACCAGTGTCTCTCAGTTCGGTCGTTATTCTTTCAATGATTACTCCCTGATCATTTTTTATTTCAATAACCTTTGATTTTTGGCAGGATATTCCAATTAGAAAAATTAGAGGCAAGTAAAATCTATATGAAAAGAAATTCATGAATTGATAACGTCAATTTTAATAAAATCGTTTAGGTCCAATAAAAAAGCCTCTTTAATATTAAAGAGGCTTTTCTGTATATCCTATAAATAAGAGTCCATTAATAAAATTTGGATCTCATGTCCTTTACTTTATAATTCTTTTTTAATGACTGAACCAAATAACTCATACAGGTACTTGAAGCCGTATGCTTATAAAATCTGCGGAAATTTTCAAGGTTGGCCGCTTTTCCAGGGGTTGTCACATCCAGTAATTTGGCTACATATACCCCACTTTCACCGCGATATGGTCCTCCTATATTTCCCTTCCCTTGCTTTACAATCTGAGGCACTAAATCTGGCTCATAACCATAATCTGGAATTTGCTGACCATTAACGGTAGTTTCACTGGCAGAATCTACCTTAACTTCGTATTCTCCATACTTCCCGTTTATATCCGTTACCGTACCAATTTTAGCCTTTAAAATTTCGAATTTTTTATCTTTTCTTACATCTTCTATTACAAGATCCCTCACTGCTGCTGCCTTTGGTAAACCTTTCGGATTTATTCCTGAAAGAGCGGCTACAATGAAGCGATTTGTATATTTTTTGACAGGATCCTGAAGTGAGTAAACTTCCGGCGAGACATCTCCAAGTTTTGTTTTCTTTTCAAAGGCCCATCGGATAATATCTCTGCAGGTGTTGCTGGTATTCTCACCTAGTTTGCCAAGCTTGTAGTCATTTGCTTTCACATTGCCGGCCATCTCAAGCACGTATGTATTACCGTCATCGATGGCTTTTTCTAAGGAACTTAAAGAATTGTGCTCCTCAACCAATCTTTGGGCTTCACTTAATTTACCATCCAATACTTCATCTCCTGGTTGAATGGCCTCCACTATTGTACCTAAGCGAATACCTGGCTGTTTACTGATGAATTTTTGATCCGTTATTTGTATTAAGTGGAGTCCAAATTGAGTTGGGACAACATAAAGTTTTCCGGTCTCTCCTTTATAAAAAATAACATCATTGAAAGGCTTGACCATCAAGCCTAAAGCGGCATAACCAAGATCTCCTCCTTTGATTCCGGAACCAGGATCCTGACTAAATTGCATTGCCAATGAATCAAAACGGCCCTTGCCACTTTCTATTAATGTCTTCAGACTGTCGATCAAGGAAGAAGCTGCTGCATATTCCTCTCTGGTACTCACTCGACGAAGTATATGACGTGATTTGACTGAATCTGGAAGTGTTTTTTTGCCTAGAATTTTACTTAATCTGTATTCACCACCCTCGACGTATGGACCAAAAACATCTCCAACATTCATATTCAATATACTGTCCTTGATACTCACCGGAATCTCTGAGGTGGTTGAATATGCTTCATCCCATTTTCCCAGATTAGTAACAATGAATGTTGAATCTTTGGACGCAATGCGGAAAGATTCCTTTTTGTCTTCAAGTATTTTCCTGATTGCAGCAGAATCTGAAGACGATGGTGTTACAGAAATAACGGCATATTTGATGTCTCTGGTTTCTTCATCATTTTTGAAGATTGACGCCTTCTTTGCGATATACTGATCAATATCTTCATCCTTGATGTCTAACTCTTCATTTTTAATCAAATCATAGGGTAATCGACTAAACACAAAGCTCACCTTAGCATTACTCTCCTCAAAATGTCGCTCAACCATGAAATTCGGCATGTACAGGGCATTGCGGACAATGTTTTCCAACTTTTTACCCATCCTGTCCTTGATAATTTCTTTTTCCTGTACTGCCCAAAACTCCTTTGCTTCAGGCGGAAGATCCTGATTTTCGATACCCTTTTGGAATTGATTCAATTGTTCTCTCAGTACTTGCCCAGTATTTGGATCTCTGAAATTTCTTTCGATTATTGGAGAAAGGTTGTTACCGAATTCTAACTCACGAAGTTCCGATTCACTTACGCCAATCCCATTGTATTTGGATTCTTTCTCGAAAATTGCCCTTTCTAAAGATTGATGCCAAATATACTCTTTCCGACCAAAAAAATCAACATCTGCATTTCGATATAAGACATTTTCAGTTTTTTGAAATTCCTTCCAGCTGATTTTTTGGCCTGCTACTTCCCCGATACTGTCAGGGTTATTAAAAAACCATGAAGACCGGCCAGAGCTCATATCCATTACAATAAAACCTACAAGCGCCAGTGCCATCAGCACTGTTACCACCCAAAGTCGTTTCCTAATACTCGTAATTAATCCCATTCTGAATTGCTTATTTGTCTGAAAATCAAAATATTATAATAATAAAAAAGACTTTTTGAAAGGGTTTCCAAAAAGCCATGCAAAGGTAATAGCTTTCTACCTGATTCCCAAAGGGATCAACACAAAAATCAATCATTTTATACAAGTTTTTAACTTAAACGCACATATGATTGAAATGTCTTTCACATAAGCTGCTTGAATCCATTTGCTTCAAGAGGATGAAGGATCGAAAGTACTATTGCAAGTAGTTATCAAACAATGAACTTTTCATATGGGTTGATATCAAAGTTTAGACAGTGAAAGATATTTTGAATTAAATTTTAATTTTAGCCGAACTAGAATCTTCTCCCTATTAATATTTTAGATTTTTCGAATGAGTAATAAAGACTGATCAACTGAAACCCTCCTGCTCTTCAGTACTCATATTAAAATGCTTTTGCAATCTTTGAGTAATGGCCGGTCCAACCAATTTCACCAGCTCAGCCATCTCTGCAGACTGGATTTGTTTCACAGAACCAAAATGGCCTAATAACTTTTGAGCGGTCTTTTCCCCTATTCCAGGGATTTCCCATAATTCACTTCGAATCATTGACCTTGATCGTTGACTTCTGTGAAAACTAATTCCAAATCTATGTGCCTCGTTCCTAAGTTGCTGAATAAGTTTTAGACTTTCAGATTTTTTATTGATGTGAAGTGGCACCGGGTCATCCGGAAAATAAATTTCTTCTAATTTTTTTGCTATTCCTATTACAACCAACTTTCCTCTCAAACCTAAAGCATCAATTGATTTCATGGCGGAGGAAAGTTGCCCTTTACCTCCATCAATTATAACCAACTGTGGCAAGCCTGAATTCTCTTCCAATAATCTTTTATACCTGCGAAACACTACTTCTTCCATCGTAGAGAAATCATCAGGTCCCACAACAGTTTTTACATTAAAATGTCTATAATCCTTTTTGAAGGGCTTTGCATTTCTGAAAACCACACAAGCAGAAACTGGATTTGTACCTTGAATATTTGAATTGTCAAAACACTCTATGTGAAATGGCATTTCTTCCATATTGAGGTCTTTCTTTAAGGTAGAAAGTATCCTCTCTGCAGGCGTTTGTTTTGCTGTTCTGTTAATCTTCTCCTTCCACTTTTGAAGCAGAAAATACTGAGAATTTTTTTCAGACAAATCAAGTAATTTCTTTTTGTCCCCTCTTTGAGGTATGGTGATGATAGGATTCCCTTCCTGTGGGTTAATTAAAATTGGAACAATTATTTCCGGAGCAATACTATTATATTGAATACGAATCTTCTCCACTGCAAGAGACAACATGATAGAGTTATCTTCTTCAAGGTTAATGTCTGCCTCTATCGTTATGGTTTGATTAATTGATCCATTAATAACCTTCATGAAATTAATATAGGCATATTCTTCATCCCTTGCTATCGAAAATACATCTACGTCTGCTATGGAAGTACTTACTACCGTACTTTTACTTTGATAATCTTCCATGACCAACAACTTTTCCTTCCATTGTTGCGCCTTTTCAAAATCCAAATTCTCTGAATAGGATGACATCACTTGAAAAATATAATCCTTCACAGGCTTGAAATGTCCTTTAAGTATATTTTTAATTTGTGTCAACCTTTCATTGTATTGCAATGAATTTTCCAACCCAATGCAGGGTCCGTTACAATTTTTTATATGATACTCCAGGCAGACTTTATACTTATTTTTTAAAATTTGTGCGTCTGATAAATTAAGTGCGCACGTCCGCAATGGAAATAGTTTTTTTACTAAATCAAGTATGGTCTCTGTTCTATGCTTAGAAGTATATGGACCAAAATATATTGAACCATCACGTATAACTCTCCTTGTAAAAAAAACTCGTGGAAATGGTTCATTCTTAATACATATATAGATATAACTCTTGCCATCTTTAAGCATGACATTATACCTTGGTTGATTTTTTTTAATTAAAGTAGCTTCTAAAAGTAATGCATCATGCTCTGTATCTACCAAAGTATACTCAATCTGGTGTGCTGTTTTGACAAGGGCTTTAGTCTTACCGGTTATTTGTTTTTTATCTCCAAAATATGAACTGATTCTGTTCTTTAAATTTTTTGCTTTGCCAACATATAGAATGATTCCCCGACCATCTAAAAATCTGTAAACACCTGGTTCACTTGGTAAATTGGAAGCTATCTTTTTATATTGTTCAAAAGTCATTTAATCTTTGATTAAGCAAAGAATAATTTAAAAAATTAAGAAATTACCTTCCAATTTTTATAGCCAAATAAGTGCCGCCCTCCTAAAAAATGTTTCTCGACAAAAGTGAGCAGTCTATATTTGAGTTTTTCATGCTTCATCAAAACCCTTTGTGGTTTATAGTCTGGAGTATAATTTAATTCATGTCCCCAATTAAACTTACGTATAAAATTGCCCATTACTTCCGGATGTGTTTCTTCAAATACATTTAGTCTTGAAAGATTACCGTAATCAAAGTTTGTTGATTTTTTATTGTAGTCATCTTCCACTTTATTGGGATCATGATACATTTTATCCATTGCCCTTGACTTAGTTTGCATCAGAAAAGGTGGTCTTACCCATCCATAATGATATATCTCTGCAGGAATTCTAACTACATTTAATTTTCTCGTCTTATTTTTTTGACGATAATGAATAAAATCATTTGGTTTTACTTTCCTAAAAGATTGTGCATCTCCCCAGGACCTTAAGTCCGGTTGATTTCGGATAATTCGGATTTCCTGCTGATACCAACCATGATCATTGATAAAATGAAAATAGTCACCAAAAAAATGTTTGTAACCAAACAAAAATCCGTCAACCATGATATCATTCAAATACTTTTCACAATAAGATTTAATGGTGCTTAGAAACTTTTCATGAAGTACTTCATCAGATTGAAGATAGAACAGCCAATCTCCCACGCAATTTTCCCTGGCAATATCAGTCTGATGTGCGTATTCCGTACCATTGGGAAATTTTGATGAATCCCACTCAGTATGGATTATTTTAATTTTCTTGCTTTCTATGGATTCAATTAACTCAAGGGTAAGATCATCACCATCTCCCTTCCCTAACGCAATCACAAATTCATCGACCAAAGGTAAAATAGAGTTTATCGACTCCACCAGGGGATAATAGAGTTTTGCGGTATTCCGCATAAAAGTAAAGCCGCTTATCGTCATTTGAAAATACCATTATTGCTTTACAAAAACCCATTTGATAATTTCCTTGACACTGGCTTTCTTTCCGTACATAAGTATACCGGTTCTGAAAATTTTCCCCGCCGTTAAAACAACCAGATAAGCAAAACCATAAAGTACAACTAATGAAATTGCTATCCTCCAAAAAGGTGGGTCAAAAGGAATCATCGCAGGCATTACTATGGGCGAAAATAAAGGAAAGATACTGGCAAATAAAGCCAAATTACTATCAGGTTCACGAATGGCTTGAAACATGATATATATGGCTAATATAATTGGAATACTTACAAACATTGTAAGTGACTGGGAGTCCTGAACATCATCACCAACTGCAGCTCCAATTGCTGCAAACATTGCTGCATAAACTAAATATCCACCCACAAAATAAAGCAAAAACATAACAAAAATCTTCAACCAGTTTAAATTTCCAAGTTCCTGAATTACAAACTGAATATTCTCCATTTGTTCAATGGATTGATTACCCATGTTGGTACTCATATCCTGCATATCTTGGGGTTTAAGCCCTGAAAAAGACAAAACAACTAAATAAATCAAGGGGATCAGTATAAGCCAAATCAAAATTTGTGTAAGTCCAACCAATCCTACACCAATTATTTTACCCAGCATCAGGTCTGAAGCCTTAGCAGACGAGATAATGACTTCTACTATGCGGTTAATCTTTTCTTCAGTAACTGCCCGCATGACGGAAGCACCATAAAGAAAAATAATAAAGAAAATAATATATCCCATTATACCACCCAAAATAGTAGCTATCTTGGAAGTATAACTTGATTTATCCTGCACATCATCTGAAATAGGTTCCGGATCAATGGCTATTTCTGTTTCAAGTTTTTCCAATTCACTTTGATTCAAATTTAAAATCTTCATTTTATGTGAACGAATACTTGCATTCAGGTATTTGCTTAATCGCGCTTCCATCTCAATATCCAAAGTCTTATCGGAATAATAATACGCTGTATAATTTTTTACTTCTATTCCGGCAAATTTTGGTAGAACCAGAATTGCATCGAGCTCATCTTGTTTGCACTTCTTCTTTAAAGTGTCTAAAGGTTCATTGGATGAAGTAAAAACAAATCTCTTTGTATTTTCCGGAACCTTCATATTAGCCTGGCTTTGATCGGAGATCACTACTCTATATTGCTTATCGCTTTCATTGCTAAAAATAAACATAACAACAATAAAAAACAATAAAAAACCTAACGGGGTGAGGAGGGTCGTTAAAATAAATTTTTTATTTTTTACCCTGGTGCTGTACTCCTTGCCTATGATCAATCCGAGTTTACTCATGGTTGGATTCATTTACGGTACGTATAAAAATATCATTAAAAGTTGGAAGAATCTCACTGAATGAGATTATTTGGAGATTTTTTGCAATTATATATTGAAGTACTTGATTAGGGGTCTCATCTGGGCGCAATCTTATAACCATACGATGTTGTTCGTGGTTGATTGTTTCAAATTTTGTAATTATTTCAGAAGGAATTTCACTTTCAAATTTAATTTCAAAGATATGTTCTTTATAGTTTTTTCTGATTTCAAGGACCGGACCACTTAGGACTACCTTTCCTTTATTGATAAGGACTATTTCTTCGCAAAGTTCTTCGACCTGTTCCATTCTGTGCGTTGAAAAAAGTATGCTCGCTCCTTCATTTTTAAGCTGAATAATTTCTTCTTTTATAAGATTTGAATTAATTGGATCCAATCCTGAAAATGGCTCATCCAGAATTATTAATTTAGGTCTATGCACAACCGTTGCAATGAATTGTACCTTTTGGGACATTCCTTTGGATAATTCTTCAACTTTTTTACCCCACCATGACTGTATATCCAGTTTTTTCATCCAATGAACTACCGAACGCTCAGCTTCAATTTTAGAAAATCCTTTCAACCGGCAGAGATAGATAAGTTGTTCTCCGACTTTCATTTTCTTATAAAGTCCTCTTTCTTCAGGCATGTATCCAATTGAGGGGTTTTGTAGGTCAGATATATTTTTACCCATTAAAACCACTTTACCCGAATCAGCCCTGGTTATCCCCGTAATAATCCTAATCAAGGAAGTTTTCCCCGCACCGTTTGGTCCAAGCAATCCAAAAATACAGGATTCAGGTACATCAAAACTGACTTGATTAACAGCTTTAACATTAACATATTCCTTATTTACCTTGTCCAGATGTAATAGTGAATTCATTTATTTGGATTTAAAGCAGCTAATGTAAAGAGAGAATCATATTCAATGGATATTTTAAGAGAAAAGCTTCATAAATGTGCCATAATTAGAATAAAATTCAGGTATTTTTACATATCAAAAGATTTTAGCCGGAAGCCAAAGGCCTGTATTTCCCTATTGTTCAACTAAATAGCCTAAATTTTGAACCTTTTCCCTTCAAAATTTGTCCCAATTAATGAACTTCATCAGTTTTAGCTCTATCTTGAAGATAAGAACTGTAATTTTTGAATCACTCAATGAAACGCATATGAAAAAAATTTTATTTATAACCACTGTATGGTGGGTTTCTGTTGGAATAATTCAAGCTCAGGTGAGTGAAGTAAACCGACAAATGAGTCTAGGGGTACAAAATGGAATTAAAGTTCACATCCCCGAGGCTCCCGCCAAATTGATCGAAAAGGTTTGGAAACGTTACACTAAAGACTATGGTAAACTTTCGAAAAATAAAAAGGCAGATGAACTTTATATCAATGATGCTGTGATTAAAACTGTTTTTAATACCAACCCAATAGACATTTATGCCTTAATAGTGGATTCTGAAATAACTGCATTTTTTGATTTAAAAACGGGTTTTTTAAGTTCTAGTAGTTACCCAAAAGAATTTGAGCAGGCCAGTACCTTTATGTCTGAGTTCGGATTTGAAGTGCAACGTGAATTGGTTCGTCAGGAATTTGAAAAAGAATCTGAGTTGCTTAAAAAAACCAATAAACAACTTGAAAAGTTAAAAAAAGATCATATTTCCTATCACAAAGATATTGATGAGGCCAAGTTAAGAATTAAGAAGGCAGAAGAAAATATCATCAATAACGAGAAGGATCAGGTCAGAACAAAAGCAGAAATTGAAACCCAAAGCAAAATCGTAAATGAGGTACAGAAAAAACTAGATAATATAGGAAAGTCAAGATGATATATATTAATTAAATAAATATACAAAAAATATTTTAACATTAAAAATGTGAAAAGCATCCTTGGCGGATGCTTTTTTTTTATACTTCTGTTTTCCTTATCAATCATCAAAGACAAAAGTGATATTATGAAAAAGCTTAATAATTGCTTGATTATGAAGGCTGCAATCAAAAGATATAATTCATATTAGAATTAATTAGAATTTGTAGCAAAAAACCTATATTTTTGACCAGCTTTTACCAACAAGTTTTCCACAGAAAATAAGGTCTTTTTAACATTACCCTTTTATTATATGTAATGTTTTATTGATGTGATACAGCTTATTTTTGCCACTGATTTTAAAACATGAGCAATTCACTTACCAATCCTAATAAAAGTTTTAGTGCCACTCCGGGTGGAAAGCGCCCGGCAGATTTTTCAAGTCTGGCGTATGAGCGATTGCAACCACAGGCTATAGGACTTGAAGAGGTTGTATTGGGTGCGGTAATGATGGATAAGGATGCCATTTCGACCGCTATGGAAATTCTTCGCCCGGAGTCTTTCTACAGTCCAGTGCACCAGACCATCTACAAGGCAATGTTAAAATTGTTTGAACATTCCCAACCTGTCGATATTCTAACAGTTACTGAAGAACTCAGGAAAATGGAAGAATTGGAATCCATTGGGGGTCTTCCTTACATACTTGAGTTGTCTAACAAAGTAAGTTCTTCAGCTAATACAGAATATTATTCAAGAATTATTGCACAAAAGTATGTCCAAAGAGAACTGATCCGTGTCTGCAGTCTGATTATCAAGGATGCGTTTGATGATACCAAAGATGTTTTGGATATGTTAGATTTGGCAGAACAAAGCTTGTATGAAATCACCGATAAAAATCTTCGAAAAGGATATAAAACGGTAGCTTCCCTGGCAAGAGAAGCAATGAAACGATTGGAGGAACTTTCTCATTCTGCGGAAGGGATTACGGGAATTCCTTCAGGTTTTCCAAATCTTGACAAACTTACCTCAGGTTGGCAAAAATCCAACTTGATTATTGTTGCTGCCAGGCCGGGAATGGGAAAAACTTCCTTTACATTGGCACTGGCAAGAAATGCAGCCATGGATTATAAAAAACCTGTTGCCTTGTTTTCTCTTGAGATGAATAATCTCGAGTTAGTAAATCGACTAATCTCCATGGAAGCAGAGATTGAGGGTAGCAAGATGAGGAACGCAAAGCTTGAAGAATATGAATGGACACAGCTCAATTTTGCGATTGAAAAACTAAGTGAAGCTCCCATCTTTATTGATGATACTCCATCCTTAAATGTCTTTGAACTTCGTGCAAAATGTCGGAGGCTGCATCAGAATCATGGAATCACCATGGTTATTATAGATTATTTGCAATTGATGACTATTGGAGGGTCCGATAAAAGAAGTAGCCGGGAACAAGAAATTTCATCAATTTCGAGGGCTCTGAAAGGTCTTGCAAAAGAACTTAATATTCCGGTAATTGCATTATCGCAGCTAAACAGACAAGTTGAGACAGGCACTGGAAACAAGCGGCCACAACTTTCTCACCTTAGAGAATCTGGTGCGATTGAACAGGATGCTGACATGGTTATGTTTATATATCGTCCGGATTATTATGAATTGGAAGATCCGATGGAGTCAGTTCGTGGGCTCACCGAGCTGATTATTGCCAAACATAGAAATGGAGCTACAGACACAGTTAAAATGGTTTTTAAAGAACAATTTGCTAAGTTTGTACCTTATGATGAAGAGCAAGGTATGTTTGGCTTAGGCTCTGGGCCAAATGTAAGAATCATTCCTTCCAAAATAAATGATGAAGATACCATCCCGTTCTAAACCAATAAAAAAATCACCTGACGAGCCTATGAGGTTGAACAAATATGTCGCACACTGCGGCATTTGTTCCCGTCGTCAGGCAGCAGACCTTGTGAAATCAGGGAAAGTACTCGTCAATGGCAAGGTAGAATCAAATCCCGCTTATGAGGTCAAGCCATCAGACAAAATAAGTTATGATGGCAAAAACATTAAACCTGAAGAAAAGAAAGTATATATCCTAATGAATAAACCAAAGGATACTATCACAACCCTAAAGGATGAAAGAACCCGTAAAACAGTTATAGATTTATTGGAAGGGAAAATTGAAGAGCGGGTTTATCCTGTAGGTAGGTTAGACCGAAATACTACAGGTCTCCTCTTATTAACCAATGATGGAGAACTATCCCAAAAACTATCACACCCTTCTCATAAAGCGAAGAAAATCTATCATGTGGTTTTAGATAAACCGCTTACAAAAAAACACTTTGAACAAATAACACAAGGTTTAATGCTGGAAGATGGTAAAGCCGAAGTGGATGGGATTGATTTCGTTGATGGAAAGAAAGATGAAATAGGAATTGAAATTCACAGTGGAAAGAACCGAATAGTCAGACGAATCTTTGAGCATCTTCAATATGAAGTTACAAAACTCGATCGAGTATACTATGCAGGTCTCACAAAGAAAAATCTTGCAAGAGGAAGATTTCGACACTTGACAACTCAGGAAGTTATTATGCTAAAGCATTTTGTTAAGTAGTCATCAAAGAAAAATTCCCACTACTTAAATCGAAGCTATTTCTAACACAAAATCAGATCTTTACAGAATCATTTAAATTAATCTACCACCTCAGAACTTTAATTTATAAAGTTTAAAATGCAGCAATACAAATCTGTTGATTATTGGTTAGATCTTCCAGTCAAACTTTAAGTTTTGAATCATTCTTAAGTGCGGTTTAAAATCAGAATTTATTGAAAGTCTGTTTAAATAGTTGTTAAACTAAAAGTTTCGATTATAAGTCAACAATAGTTGTTGAATAAAGTTAACCCTTCTGCCGGTAGCACCACTCAATCCACCTATTGCATTTGCATCAGTGATAGAATTCAGCTTGTCATGATCATAAAAAGCATCTGCTTTAAATTGAAGATTAAATCCTTTAAATATCTCAATGCCTATTGTGTTAAACCAATTCACATCAATATTCTGTGGTTTATCCAAATAATTTGAATAGAGAATCAATTCACTGGTATAATTTAACCTTTTAAAAAAAGTGTTAGAATATCCAACCCTCGCCATGGCCCCTAAACCTAACTGACTTCTTTCATATTCATTACTATTGTCTTTCTTTTTAGTGCCATGAACTCCCAGATTAGCAATGTTTTGATCAGCTACATAAATTAATTTCAAGGCCGCAGGGGATAAAAATGCATACCAATTTTTGGACTTCTGATATTTAATACCCGGTGCTAAGGTAATATTCGCTGGGTTAAAGAATTTTGAAACCAAAGTTGTATTGTATATGCCTTCGTTTGTTGGGCTCAAATAAGTTTTCTTTGTGGCACTGTCCACATGGGAAGGAAGAAGTTGCGAAATCAATAAGAAGTCAACAGAATAAGCCCAAGGGGAACCCTCTTTAACCTGATAAGCTAGATTGGAGCCCACTGTAAATATATCCAATGCCTTTTCAAATGGAATTTGCTGATCAGAACCAATTGCAATCACTCCGGCTCCAATCCTTTGGGTACTTAAATTAAAATTAATATCATTCTTCCATTTAAGCAAGTTTCTTTTGTAGACTGCAGAGTAAGCAATTGCTCCTCCAATTCCGATTCTGTTGGATCCTCCTCCAATATATGGATTCACATTAATCAATTGACCTAAATCAAGACCTATCCCAGCTTTTCGAACCCATCCTTCTTTATCTTCAAGTTTCATGGATGCCTCCATTTTAGCTTTGCGTTCTGCTTCCTGAGCTGCCTGATTTTTTTGGGCTTCTGTTTGTGCCTTAAGTCCTACACTCATTGTCATCATTAAAAGCATTAAAAGTCCGTTTTTCATAAATGTTGATTTTTTTGAACCGTGAATCTATTTTAAAATATCTTAAGACAAATTTTGAAAACTGATTACAAAGGTAAGGCTGAGATCAACAAATAAGTGCAATTTTTCAAAAAAAAAGGAAAAAAAGCCTTTAAGGGCTTTTTTCCTTTTGACCAAGTAGTGCAATCTTTGGATTGTCTATGTCAAAAAATTACAACCAGCTCAGCTTAGAGCAAAGATACCAGATTGAGGCTTTATTTGAAGCCGGAATGAAGCAAAAATTGATTGCCGAAAAAATTGATGTCCATCCATCTACGGTGTGTCGAGAATTAAAGAGAAATATTGCCCAAAGAGGTCAAACTGCAGGCACTTACAAAGCTAACAATGCACAGAGAAAGACAATATTGCGACATCAAAACAAACCGAAACGAATAATATTTACGGATAAGATAAAATCAATAGTGGCTAATCAGCTCAAAATAGATAAGTGGAGTCCAGAACTAATAAGTAATGCTGCAAAATTGAACAACATAACTGCGGTAAGCCATGAACGAATTTATCGGTGGATATGGGAATGTAAGCACTCAAATACCAAGGAAAACAGACAATATAAAGACCTATACAAGTATCTTAGACACTGCAAGAGACGACGCAAACGAGGTAACAGGAAAGACAACAGAGGAGTTATTCTAAATCGAACGCCAATAGAAAAACGGCCATCTATTGTATCCAAACGCAAGCGATTGGGTGACTTAGAAGTAGACCTTATGATGGGCAAAAATCATAAAGCCGCATTATTAGTGCTAACAGATAGGGCTAGTTTACATACCCGAATAAAAAAGTTATCTGGTAAGGATAGTATAAATGTTATGAAAGGTATTATATCATGCATAAAGAAAAACAAGTACAAGCCACGGACCTTAACTTTTGATAATGACCTGGCTTTTAGTCGTCATCATGAAATTGCAAAGTTGTTTAATGTGTCTACGTATTTTACTAGGCCCTATACAAGTCAAGACAAGGGAACAGTCGAAAATAGAATAGGAGTAATCAGAAGATACTTTCCAAAGAAAACTAATCTTATATTTGTAACCGATAAACAGGTCCGTTATGTTGAAAAAATGTTAAACAACAGACCTATAAGAAAATTTAATTATTTAACTGCTAATCAAGTGCTACTTGAAAAAATTGCACTTATTAATTGAACTTACAAAGTCAAGTTCTGTTTATAGCCAAAAATTTGAAACCAATTTTAAATTCCTGAACAATAGTTTTGTATCAGCAATTATCAATTGATCTCGGGTTTATAAAATGACCAAATAATTACCTACATACTAATTATATAAATTGGAAAAATGAATTCGTGAATAATATGTTGATTAACTAATGTCAAAAAATAAGAGTGCATAAAATATTTTGTTCAGTGGAAAACTGATAACCTACATCGCCTCAATTTATTTGCAACTCTATAGACATTAATAATTTTGGAAATTAATTCAAATAAATTTCTGCAACATCTTAAGCGAGTTAAATATTACTTTTTCGGATTTAAATTTGTGGTTTTGCTATTGATTAAATTCAGCGCTGGTGATTCCTTTTGCACATATCAATTTTTCCAAATTTTTATATTAGTTTCTAAAAATTCAAAATATATTGGCGGAACAACTAAAATCGATTCGAATTGGTTTCATTTTAAGAAAATAAATAAAATTACTTTCACAAAGAATAAAATAGACCAACAATATTAAATTAGTAAACTCTATGACATTTTGTAATCTGCTGATAATTTCAAGCAAACAACACTGGTATTTTGTTATTGCCTCATTTAAAGGTTCAAAATATAAAAATTGAAGGTGTTTTTATGATTAGGAATGATAACCTCCGGAACATACAACGAAAAATATAATTAGCTTTGCAAACGAAAAGCATCATGAAGGCTCCTCTGGAAAATTATTTTAAATCTTACCCAATCTATTATGAATGTTCTGCAAAAAATAAGCTCTTTGAAAACAGGAATTCTTTTGATTATAATTCTGGGATTTTCCAATCCAACCTGGGCTCAGACCAATGAAGAACATGTCTTTACCATTAAAAAGATTTATGATCTTGCTTTGACTAACCAACTATCCTATAAATGGTTAGGCCACCTATCAGAGAAAATCGGGGGTAGAATTGCAGGTTCACCCCAAAGTCTTGCAGCCATTGAGTTTACACACCAGGTGCTTGACACTTTAGGTACAGATACAGTTTGGAATCAGCAATGCACAGTTAATTATTGGTTTCGGGGTGCCCCTGAAGAAGTGAAGATTATCAATAACAGCCTCATAGGCACCAAAACGCTTAAAGCATTGGCATTGGGTGGATCTGGGGCGAGTCCTGAACTAGGACTGTCCGGGGATCTTATCGAACTTAAGAGTCTTGATGAAGCTAAAAACATGGGAACAAAGCTCAAAGGCAAAATAGTTTATTTTTCAAGACCTTTTGATCCAACCCAATTTCGCACTTTTGGTGCTTATGGAGGAGCCGTTGATCAACGTGTTTTCGGACCAAATACAGTGGCTAAGCTTGGTGCCAAGGCTTGTATCATTAGATCAATGACCGGGCGTTTAGACGATTTTCCACACACAGGGGTGACGATATGGGAAGCAGGAGTAAAGCCAATTCCAGCTGTTGCCATTAGCACTAATGACGCTGAGTTTTTGTCAAAATTAACACAACAGACGCAGGTTCAATTATATATAAAAACATCCTGTGAAGACCGTGGACCAAAAACTTCCTATTCCGTAATAGGCGAAATTAAAGGATCTGAAAAACCTAACGAAATCATCTTAGTAGGAGGACATTTGGATTCGTGGGATGTTGGCGGAGGAGCCCATGATGACGGCGCTGGTTGCGTACATTCCATGGAAGTCTTTCATCTTCTTAAAAACTTAAATTACAAACCCAGAAGAACACTGAGATGTGTATTATTTATGAATGAAGAAAACGGGCTCGCAGGTGGCACTACCTATGCAAAAGTATCCCGGGTCAATAATGAATTTCATTTTGCAGCCATTGAAAGTGATGCCGGTGGGTTTACACCCTTGGGTTTTAGTTATGATGGGGACACGAGTATTCTGAAAAATTATACAGGTTACTTTAGCAATTGGAATGACCTCCTTTCACCCTACGGTATTGAATTTGCTAAAGGCGGTTCGGGGGCAGACATTGGGCCATTAAAAGAACAAAAGGGCATCCTCTTCGGACTCACACCTGATTCTCAAAGGTATTTTGATTTTCATCACACTGAAAACGATAGAATTCAAGGTGTTCATCCCAGAGAACTTGCATTAGGATCTGCGGCTCTAACAAGCTTGGTATATCTATTGGATAGAATTCCTTAGATGGCAGTTTGTAATATTTTATTTCTTCCATGATCACTCCTACAAAGTTTAGAAGGACCCTTTTGGAATGGTCAACTGCAAATCCAAGGTCGATGCCATGGACTGGCGAAAACGATCCCTACAAAATCTGGTTGTCAGAAATAATTCTTCAACAGACAAGAGTAGAACAAGCTGCTCCTTATTATTACAGATTAATTAATGATTTTCCCGACCTGACATCATTAGCGAAAACACCTCTTGAAAATCTTTTAAAAATTTGGGAAGGTTTGGGATATTATAGCCGAGCACGAAATCTTCATAAATCTGCCGAATTTCTTTATTTGGAAAAAAATGGAAATTTTCCCACATCTTATGAGGAGATTCGTGCCCTTAAGGGTGTCGGAGACTATACTGCAGCAGCTATTTCTTCATTCGCTTTCGGCATTCCAAAAGCTGTATTGGATGGTAATGTTATCAGGATTCTGGCAAGAGTTTTTGGGATTGAAATTAATCCTTATGAACCCATCGGGAAAAAGTATTTCCAAAACCTTGCAGACAAGCTGCTTGATGTTAACCAACCAGGTATTTATAATCAAGCTGTGATGAACTTTGGGGCCTTGGTTTGCACACCTCAAAAGCCACTTTGTATTAATTGTCCTCTAAACATTTCTTGTCGCGCATTTAACGAAAACAATGTATCCGAATTACCACTAAAAAAAGTGGCAAGGCCTCTTAAAATTAGATATTTTCACTATTTGGTTTTTTTGGATAAATGCGGGCATACAATTATCAGACAACGGAAGTCAAAAGACATTTGGCATTCATTATATGAATTCCCACTTTTTGAATTCATAAAAGCAAAAAATCTTAAAAAGTCCAATATTTCTAATTTCCTTAAAGAGTCCCTTAAATTTAAGTCAGAAGATTTTGAATGTTCGCGACCCATCAGTCTGGACCACCGCCTGACACATCAGCAACTTCACATTTCTTTCCACATCATTCAACTTTCCATTAAACTAGATCAAAAAAATATTAAAGACTTTAAATTGGTAGATCACAAAAAGTTAAAGAATTTTGCAGTACCCAAGATAATTAGGTTATTTTTAGACCAAAATATTAAATCAGTTAAGCATGCTCAATAAAGTTACCCTTATTGGAAACCTAGGAAAAGACCCGGAAATCAGAACAACTGAAAGCGGCGTTCCAAGGGCCAATTTTACTTTGGCAACCAATGAAAATTATAAAGACCGCAATGGGAATTGGCAAAAAAGTACAGAGTGGCACGATCTGGTAATGTGGCGTGGCCTTGCAGAACGTGCAAAAGTATTGCGAAAAGGAATGTTGGTTTATGTAGAGGGAAAGCTTACTCATCGAAAATGGCAGGACCGCGATGGTAAAGACCATTATTCAGCTGAGGTAACAGTAGATTTACTTAGAATTCTTGAAAAACGAGAACATTCGGGGACACATGGCACTTCGACGACTGGCAATGTTAATAATGATCCTAAAAAAGAAGAAACGCATGGTAATGAAGACTTTAATCCAAATGTCTCAGAGGACGATTTGCCATTTTGATCTATAATTTCTTAACTTAAATACAATTATTGGAAGCTACAGTTCCTTTAACCAATTTGCCTTCTTTAGGATTTTTTCTTTTGGGAGCGGTTAGTCTTCATGACTTGACCAATTTACTTATTTTACTGATACTTATAGCTTTATCCGGCCTCTTCAGTGGCTCAGAGGTAGCTATAATGTCTCTATCTCCTACGGATATTGAACTTTTAGAAGAAGATGAAGACGAATCCTCCAAGGTTCTTCTTTATTTGAGAACACATACTAAAAAATTACTTGCTCTTTTATTGGTCTGTAATACCATCTGCAATATTGGTATTGCTCTTTTATTGGAATCTATACTTGACAAATTTATTCCTAATTCGAGTTATGAGAGGTTTTCCTTTTGGCTTTCAGAACTTTTGGGTTTAACAGTTATTAGCCCAGACAAACTTGCTGGCTTTTTCAATTTCCTGGTAGCTGTAATTGGTGCCACCTTTATCATTCTCCTTTTTGGTGAAATTACTCCTAAAATTTATGGTCAGCTCAATAATTATAAGTTTTCAAAATTGGTTGCCATCCCTTTAAGATTCCTCGGGATCGTTATGACACCATTTACATTTTTATTGGTTGCCATGAGCAGCAAAGTTGAAAGAAAAATTCTAGAAAGAAGAATGGGAACTACTTCTGGATCCAAGGAAGATCTAGATGCAGCTATTGACTTGGCTGTAAGTGAAGAATTGGAAAGTGGCAACCAAGCTTATATGCTGAAGGGCATCATTAAATTTAATGATGTATCCACTAAACAGGTAATGACTTCAAGGACAGATGTATATGGGATAGATTTATCTGAATCCTTTGACCAGGTTGTAAAAATTGTCAAAGAAAATGGATATTCCAGATATCCTGTTTACGTCGATGACATTGATAAAATGACCGGGATATTATATGCTAAGGATTTAATCGGACATTTACATAAATCAAGTGATTTTGAATGGCAAACACTGGTTCGAACAAATTTGCTGTATGTTCCTGAATCTAGAAAAATCCATGAATTGTTAAATGATTTTCAAATTAAAAAACTACATATGGCCATAGTTGTAGATGAATATGGCGGAACATCAGGTATTGTAACCTTAGAGGATATCATGGAAGAAATTGTTGGAGAAATCAAAGACGAATTTGATGACCAACATGAATTGAACTTTACAAGGATTGATGCCAATAACTTTATTTTTGATGGAAAAACGCTCATAAATGATATGTGCAGAGTGATCGGGTTGGACATTTTTCAGTTGGACGAAATCAGAGGTTCAGCTGATTCAATCGCTGGTTTGGTTTTAGAGCAAACGAGCGAAATGCCAAAAAAGGACCAAGAGCTAACCATTCTTCAATATAAATTTAAGGTGCTCTCAGTAACTAAGAAAAGAATTGAAAAAATACAAATTACCATACTTTGAGATTTGATTTCAATAAGCCCTTCATGATGGATTTGAACCCTGCTTACTATCTAGGATTATTACTTTTCGTTTTTGTTACCTGTAAGAATTCAGTTTATAATCCAAAACCGCGAATGTATCCAAAAATTGATTTCCCAGTAAAATCATATGCCAGAGTAACCAACGGCACTTGCCCCTTTTCATTTGAGGCTCCATTATATAGTAATTTGGTAAGGGACAGCACTTTTTTTAATGAAAAAATTGAAAATGATTGTTGGTTTAACTTAGTCTTTCCTGAATTGAATGGTAGTTTATATTTTTCTTATTTTGGATTAAAAAATTCGAAAGACCTTGAAAAACATATAAAAGATGCTTACAAATTAGTCAGGGAACATCATGTCAAGGCTGATTTTATTGATGAATTTCCAATATCTAAACCTAATAAGGTCTTTGGAATGCTCTATGCAATTGAAGGGCCCAGCGCATCTCCTTTTCAATTTTACCTTACTGATTCAAGTCAACATTTTTTGAGAGGTTCTTTGTACTTTAACAGTCGGACAAAACCGGATTCACTTGCCCCAATATTAAATTTTGTACGTATCGATCTATCCCATTTAATCAACACTCTTGAGTGGACAGATAAAACAAAAAAATAGCGAGATCATAACAATCCCGCTATCAGATATATAAATAGGATAAGAAATAGATACCATCAGATTAAAAACCATAAGGCATCTAATAAATTCAAGAGTTCTTAAGAATCAGAAAACAATTAACATCAATTGCTCTCTCTGACAAAAATAATACGCTTTTAGATAAATTATTAATTTTTTGTCATTTTTTTTATTTGCTACTCTTCAGCAGACCCCACTTCCACTTTAACCATTTTTCCGCTGGCTAATTTTTGGCGAATCTTTTCTTCTATTTCCTTAGCAAGTTCCGGATTGTCAAGCATAAATTGCTTTGCTGCATCTCTGCCCTGGGCAACTTTCGTATTCTCATAAGCATACCAGCTACCACTTTTTGTCAACACATTCAGATCTGCTCCCAAATCTACTATTTCTCCTGCCTTACTGATGCCTACTCCGTATTCAATATCAAATTCCGCGACTCTGAAAGGTGGAGCTAGTTTATTCTTTACCACTTTAACCTTTACCCGATTTCCGGTGACTGTGCCTTCCTTATCTTTAATGGCATTACCACTTCTTCTGATATCCAATCGCATGGAAGCATAAAATTTTAAAGCATTACCTCCTGTAGTGGTTTCAGGATTACCAAACATAACCCCGATTTTCTCTCTCAACTGATTGATAAATATGCAACAACAACCAGTTTTTCCAATAGTACCCGTAAGTTTTCTCAAGGCTTGGGACATTAATCGAGCTTGTAATCCCATTTTTGAATCCCCCATTTCTCCTTCAATTTCACTTCTGGGTACCAGTGCAGCAACAGAATCGATTACTATAATGTCTATTGCCCCGGATCTGATCAGATTCTCAGCAATTTCTAATGCCTGCTCACCATTATCAGGTTGAGAAATTAATAAATCTTCCGTATTAACCCCCAGCGCTTCTGCATAACTTCTGTCAAAGGCATGCTCAGCATCAATAAAAGCAGCGATTCCTCCCTTTTTTTGACATTCTGCAATGGCATGAATCGCAAGTGTTGTTTTCCCTGAACTTTCAGGACCATAGATCTCTATTACCCTTCCCCTTGGAAATCCACCAACTCCCAGACACATGTCTAAGCTAATTGAACCTGTAGAAATACTGTCAACCTCATCTAAAACTGGCTTATCTCCCAACTTCATGATGGATCCTTTTCCATATGTTTTCTCTAATCTGTCTACTGTTAATTGTAGGGCTTTTAATTTTTCTTCGCGTTCTTTTGACATATATTAGTTATTTTAATAAGTGCAAAAGTAATATGAAAAAGCATTATCCATTAAAAAAGATTAATTTAAGTCCGTTTCGATTATTCTCAATTAAAAGTTTCCGTATCTGTATTTTTGTGCCATGAATGCAAATATTGTTATTGAGAACAGGGATCTAAGCCTGGAAGACATTATAAGTATTTGGAAAAGTAAAAAACCCATTAACCTAGCTGATGTTCTCTGGCAAAATGTCAGTGAAAGTCGCGCTGTATTAGAAAAATTATTAAGCACTGGGGGGCATTCAATATACGGAATAAATACAGGTTTTGGGTCCTTGTGCAATACTGTAATACCTGAATTTGAACTTGATCAGCTTCAATATAATTTGGTTAGATCTCACGCATGTGGTACAGGAAATTATATCTCCAAAGAAAGCTCTAGGCTGGTCCTTTTGTTGAAAATTATTTCACTCTCAAAAGGAAATTCATGTATTAGGTCGGAAACCTTACAATTCCTGATCAAACTTTATAATGAAGACATCATTCCCGCAATACCGGAAATGGGATCTCTCGGTGCTTCCGGTGATCTTGCCCCATTAGCCCATTTAAGTCTTCCAATTCTTGGAGAAGGGTCGGTGTGGAAAAATAATTCTATCATTTCAACGACAGATTTTGTAAAAAATGGATTTCTAGAAACTCCAGGTTTAAAAGCAAAAGAAGGCTTGGCATTACTGAATGGTACTCAATATTCACTTGCACTAATGATCGATGCATGTAATCAAAGCATTGAACTCATCAAACAAGCGAATTATGTAGCTTCCCTTTCAATGGAAGCATATGACGTAAGTTTGGATTTTCTCAATCCCGAAATTCATGAATTAAGAAAACAAACAGGGCAAATTCAAATTGCAAAAAACTTGCTAAATATTCTCTCGGGTACCTTTTTAGATAAAAGGGCTAAAAATGCTGTACAAGATCCTTATAGTTTTAGGTGTATTCCTCAAGTACATGGTGCAACTTTAGATACCATAAATTTTGTAATTGACATTATTCAAAAAGAAATTAATGCTGTAACTGACAATCCGGTTTTGCTTTCAGATAGTACTATAAAATCTGGTGGAAATTTCCACGCTCAGCCTCTTGCCTTGTGTGCAGATTTTCTATCTATTGCAATGGCAGAGATTGGCAGTATTTCAGAAAGAAGGCTTTACAAACTCATTGATGGCAATCGAGAATTACCTGAATTTCTAACCGAAAATCCAGGTCTTAATTCTGGATTTATGATCGTGCAATATTCTGCCGCAGCACTCGTAAGTATCAATAAGCAATATGCAACTCCTTCATCTGTAGATTCAATTGTCACAAGTAAAGGACAAGAGGATCATGTAAGCATGGCTGCAAATGCTGGAATTAAGTGTCTCAAAATTATTTCGCATATCAGACAAATTCTTACGATGGAATGGATGACAGCCACTCGCGCGTGGAATTTTAGAAATAAATGGGAACTTGGACCTGAACTTAAACAAATTGTGGAAGAATATCGAACAATAATTCCATATAAAAAAGATGATCATATTCCCTCAGATGATTATAAGCCTACGTTAGATTTCTTAAGCAATAAAATTAAATGAAATTAACTCAGGTTATACTTTTTTCCTTAGTAGGTATAATATTTTGTTTTGGCCAACAAAAAAATCCAATCGGATATCAGATTGGTTTCCAAACTTCAAAATTAGTTGCACACAATAGTAGATTCGCATTCGTACCAAAGGGTATTGGGCTTTTTATTGATGGCAGTATTTATTTTCAAACAACAGGAAGAAAAAATTGGGAAAAGATATACCACTTTCCAAGATATGGTCTGCAATTTAAATACTTGCACCTGGGTCAACCAAAAGAATTATTAGGTGAAGCAATAAGCTTTTATCCATTCTTTGATTTTCCGTTTGGCCAAAAGCAAAAGTCCAGTTTTAGTTTTTTAATTGGCTGTGGATTAGCTTATGTCAGCAAACCTTATGATATTAAGCTAAATCCATTTCAAAATGCCATAGGATCATATTGGAATAATTTGACAACACTGCAAATTAGATGGAATTTTCTCCACAATAAAATTAATGGCTTCTATACAGTACTGGCAATCCACCACATCTCAAACGGAGCTTATAAATATCCCAATCTTGGATTAAACTATTTTAGTATTGGAGCTGGTTTTAACAATCTTCCCCAAATTAGAAAAAGCAATGATTTGTTGGACACCTTACCCCATACAAGATGGTCCTTCTCCGTAATTAGTGGTGGAGCAATTAAAGAGGCTAAAATCCCGGGTGGCCCAAAATACCCCATTCAAATGCTAGGAGTAGATGTAGGTTATGAATATAAGCCGTTTAAATCTATTCGATTTGGAGCAGAATATGAACACCATAAGTTGTCATCCTATTTTGCTTCACATACAGAAATTAAACCGAGTATCAGTTCTGCTTGGGTAGAAGGTTTACGACTACAAATTTATGGATCTCATGAATGGCTGGTAGGTCCGGCCTCCATTGAATTTAGAATGGGTTATCAAATATTAAATAGTACTTTGCTTGGAGGTTATCCTGTATTCAATAAACTTATATTCCAATACCAAATAAAACTACCTAAGGCGTCTCCATTTTTTTTAACAACTGGGGTTGCTCTAAAAACGCATTATGGAGTTGCAGAATACATTGCTCTTCTTGCAGGTATCCGTTGGCAAAAAACTTATCATTGATCCTTTAAAAAAATTCTTATTCCTAATACCGTTGAATCAAGAGGATGTAATTTCACGAAAATAACAAATGTCAACAGGAAGTCCTATACTGGTAAAAGCCCTTTAAATACTTAATAATTTCACTCATCATATTCTTACCTTATTAGGTCTCGCTATTCATTTAAATTCCAATCATATTCGAGATATGAAATTTTTGCTTTGTCAGAAAATGCAACAGGCGAATATTTCTTAAGGAAAGCTCTAACTCCTCCAACTTCCTTAAAATCAGATCTGTACCATTTGAAAATCATAGAAATCTTTAATTTGTCTATTCCTACATCATTCCGGAAGGAGTCAGAAAGAAATTTTCTGCATTGCAAATCTAATTGCGCATCTAATTGATCTTCCGAAAAAGCTTCGTTCAGCAATATTGGGCAGGACCTTGAGGCACATACTAAAGCCATATGTATGCGGGGATCACTAAAATGTTTCCTCAGCTTTGTATGCTCTATGTTATTCAAGTCAAGTTTTTCATGATTAATAGTAATAAATTTTATATCCCAACTTGAATTTACAAATGGAAATTTACCACCAATTTCTTTAATACTTTTAACAGGGTAATTTTGAATTACCAACTTAATCGTGTATGCATTATAAGCATTAATCCAATAGGCCAAAGTGCGTTTTGAGGACCATGTCTGTATTGGTCCATTTTCCGACAAATAATTAAGATACTTATTAAGTTCAAAACTATCTTTTATGAATCCCTTATAATCCACATGACCGTTATTGGATACATGTTTTCTCAGTAGCTCTGTCCAGATTTGATGGTCAGCTTGACTAAAGGAGTAAGTTTGAACTAAAGTCAAAAAGATAATTAAAAAATACTTATTCATTCTATTCATAATCAAAATATAACTACATAATAAACTTAAATAATAACATACCAGTACATTTTACCTTTAAACATAAAATGGACAGTTAATAAGAGATAAAATGTCTTAACATCATCCACATTCCTCCAATAAATTTACTCCAACATAAAACAAATATTACAAGATTTGTTCAAAAGATCTTCAATTATATCAAATTTAATTTGCCTTGTTCTTTTGAATAAAGCTATGTAATAAGTAAGCTTATTAATCCGAAAGATCCAGACATAAATCTCATCACATAAATCAAATTTATTAATTCATTCCCTTTTGAAATGTTTAATAATTTCATGCATTTTACGTTCTGATTTACAGTTTAAAATATTGAAATATAAGATTCATATACTATTCTTAAGACATATTAGAAGCATGAATTTCTGTGGCAATATTTTAAAATTAACACCTAGACTAAATTTACCTCCCAATCTGAATTGAAAATATAAGGTATACAAAAGTGAATATATTACTAAGGAAGGGATATATGAAAAATATACTTTAGTCGTTACCTTCTATTCAAAACGCTTTTGACTAAAATAATTTCGAAATCCATACTATATATTGTTAAAATAATCCTAGAATTCAACTAAGATAATATCTTTGCCATACTTAAACATAAATCTTAAAAATCATTTTAAATGAAAACTTATTATAATCCGGAGGATCTTAAAAAATTTGGTCAAATAAGTGAATTTGAACCCAAGCTTGCAAAAATGTTTTTTGACTATTATGGGGAAGTTTTTAAAGAAGGTGCACTTACAAGTAGAGAAAAGAGTCTGATTGCTCTTGCGGTTGCACACGCAATACAATGTCCTTATTGTATTGATGCCTATAGTGTAGATACCTTAGAAAAAGGTTGTGATGAAGCTCAAATTATGGAAGCCGTACATGTTGCAGCTGCCATCCGTGGAGGGGCTTCACTTGTACATGGTGTGCAAATGATGAATAAGGTAAAGGAAATATCCATGTAGTATTATGCAGAGTCAAACTAAATCCTTACAAGGACGCAAAAGTCAATTGGCCGATGTTTTCCACCAGCTAGAAGTTATTTCTCATATTCCGGATACTGAATTTAGTCATAAATTATTTTCGAATAAGTTGAAAGAAAGTGGTCTTTTTCCACTAAAGCCTAAACAATTGGAAATATTCCAGATAAATGTTGGCAAAATGTGTAATCAGGTATGTAAACATTGTCATGTGGATGCCGGACCTGACCGTAAAGAGATTATGACTAAAGAAACAATGCATTTGTGTTTGGAAGCAATTAAAAATTCAAATGCACTTACAATAGACTTGACGGGTGGAGCTCCTGAAATGAATCCCAACTTTAAATGGTTTGTAGAGGAAATAAATAAATTAAATGTTCAAAAAATTATAGTTCGTTCAAATCTGACTATAATAGTTTCGAATAAAAAGTACAATGACTTACCATCGTTTTTTAAATCAAACAATATTGAAGTTGTTTCTTCTCTCCCATATTTCAATGCAATCAGAACAGATGCACAAAGAGGGGATGGAGTCTTTCAAAAATCCATAGATGCTTTACATCTGCTAAATGCTGTGGGTTATGGAATTCAAGACTCAGGATTAATACTAAATTTAGTATACAATCCAAGTGGTGCATTTCTACCACCTGAACAATCAACTCTTGAAACAGAATACAAAAAGAAATTAAAATCACTTTATAACATTTGTTTCAATGAACTTTACACTATCACAAATCTTCCAATCAGTAGATTTTTAGAATATCTCCTTGAAAGTGGAAATTATGATAATTACATGGAAAAATTAATTTCTGCATACAATCCTTTGGCTGCCTCAAATGTAATGTGTAGAAATACAATCAGTGTTGGATGGAATGGATACTTGTACGATTGTGATTTTAACCAAATGCTGGAATTAAAGGTATCAAGTAAAAACAAACACCTGAAAGAATTTAATGTGAATGAACTTTCCCAAAGAGATATTGTAATTAATCAACATTGTTTTGGGTGTACGGCAGGATCAGGTTCAAGTTGTGGAGGTGCTACCATATAGCTATATAAAAAGTTCAGTCAACCGGTTAAATGCTCCTAAGTATCATTATACCAACTCTTAATGAAGAAAAGTATCTTGGAAATCTTTTGCAGTTTCTAAGAAAACAAACAGATCCACTAAATACGGAAATAATTGTCATCGACGGTGGGAGCTCAGATCATACTATACAGATTGCACATAAATATGAAGTTGAGATTTTAAATACTCCGGTTTCTTGTAGAGCGGTCCAAATGAATATGGGAGGTAAAAATGCTAAGGGTAAAATTTTATACTTTGTACATGCAGATGTTTTACCACCCGAAAGATTTTCCCAAGACATAATTACTGCTTTTGCTGCAGGTAAGAAAATTGGTATGTATCGTCAGAAATTTGATGGCGGACCGATTATTTTAAAAGTAAACTCATACTTTACGAGATTTAATTGGCTTTGGTGTAGGGGAGGAGACCAAACATTATTCGTATGTAAAAAGCTTTTTGATTCCCTTAAAGGTTTTGATGAATCATTTGTTATTATGGAGGAATATGATTTTATTAGAAGAGCAATCAAAAAAGAAAAATTACATATTTTTGACAAATACACAACAGTATCCACTAGAAAATACAATACGAATAGCTATTTAAAAGTCCTCCTTGCCAATCGAAAGGCGTTTTCCTTATATCTATCAGGTTCTGATCCCAAGGTTATTAAAAAGACATATCTATCAATGCTTAATCCTTATTGATAATTACTTTTTCAGCTATGAACATCGAATTGGTACTAAGCTTAAGTAACTTTCTGTTTGGAAATATTTTAGAAAATATTAAATCAAATTGTACATTTAAATCTACATTCTGTAGGCTTTCTGCAAGTCGATTATAAATAAGAATTCCATTTGCTGATAAATTTTTGTCCAACAATTTTAGAAAATCAATTGTTGAAAATTGAGCTGGAATTTTTGCATCACTAAAAATATCCATACAAATTAAATCAAATTTATCGTTTGATTTTAAAAGATAATCGTATCCATCATCTTGAAAAATATTGATTTGACTTTTAATTTTTTCTTGTGTGAATTCTTTATAAAGTTCAATCACAACTGAATCCAATTCCACACAGGTAAAATTAAGCCGTAGTTTAAATTGATTCTCTAAAATATATGGAATGCTTCCCAACCCAAGACCCAAAACCAAAACACGATCTGTTACTCTGTGAGCAATGTTAACAAAGTTAAAAGCTTCTACAAAATTTAAATATTTATCCTCATAAGAATAAATTGCATGTCCTGTTACCAATTTTAGTCTCCCTGATGAAAGATATACCTTCATTTCAGGATTTAGGACAGATCCCTTTTCTTTGATAAGAACATCCTGAAAAAAACTAAGAACTTTTAAATAGAATGGAATTTTCAAAATTAAACAATACAGCTATTTAACAGAAAAACCAACCGGCCAGGCATCTTGTGGTGATACAAAAGAAAGCTTACCATTTTCAGAGTCTGCCATCAGTATCATTCCTTTTGATTCAACGCCCCTAATGGTCCTGGGAGCTAGATTTGCAAGTAGTAAAACTTCCTTGCCGATAATTTCCTCTGGTTTAAAATACTCTGCAATACCGCTCACTACAATCCTTTTTTCATAACCAAGATCCAGGCTAAGCTTGAGTAATTTGTCTGCTTTGGGAACCCTTTCAGCTTCTAATATTCTTGCTGTTCTGATGTCCATTTTCATGAACTCATCGTAAGTTATTTCCTGCTTTTGCGGCAAATAATTGACTGTCGCCGAATCATCTTTTATTTCAACAAAAGCCGTATTTTGCAACTTTGCTATTTGTTTTTCTATCGTTTCGTCGTCAATTTTTGAAAACAAATAATCTGGCTTTTCCAACTGGTGGCCAATAGGTAAAATCAATTGCCCTTCAGCTAACTCATCAAGAAGATTTAATAATTCACCATTACCTTTAACCTCCGGGAGGTTTAATAATTTTCTTAACTTGTCAGATGCAAAAGGTAAGAACGGTTGCATCACAATGCTAATGGCACAAACATACTGCAAGGTTAGGTTCATAACCACTTCTACCACCTCAGGTTCTGATTTGAAAATTTTCCATGGTTCATTGTTTTGAAGCAACTGATTGCCGGCAGTTGAAATTTCCATTAGCGTTTTTAATGCACCTCTGAAATCATATTGCCTGAGAAATTGATTAAGCTCCTGAATTTGGTCGAATAGATAAAGACATTCAGAATCATGGTAGCCACCCAACTCATCACTTATCACTCCATTTACAAAACAGTCTGGGTCAAAATCAGGGACAATGCCATTGTAATATTTTTGGGTCAAAACAAGCACCCTATGAACAAAATTGGAAAGATTGTTCACCAATTCATTATTATATGCCTCCTGAAAGCCTTTCCAGGTAAACTCACTGTCTTTTTGCTCAGGCATATTTTTAATTAGATAATACCTGAGAGCATCCTGATGACCGGGCATTTCTTCAAGATACTCATGCACCCAAATTGCCCAGTTTCTAGAGGTAGAAATTTTCTTACCTTCAAGATTCATAAATTGATTTGCCGGGACATTTGTAGGAAGTACAAACCCGCCATGGACTTTGAGTAATGCCGGGAATATTATACAATGAAAAACGATGTTGTCCTTTCCAATAAAATGGATTAATTCAGTTTCTGCATCCTGCCAGTAAATTTTCCAATCTTTATTAACTTCCTTGGCCCACTTTTTTGTAGCTGAAATGTACCCTATAGGAGCATCCATCCAAACATATAACTTTTTACCGGCACTGTCCGGAATTTCCTGCGGCACATCCACTCCCCAATCTAAATCTCTGGTCATCGCTCTTGCTTGTAAACCATTGTCCAACCAAGACTTGCATTGTCCAACGACATGCTTTTTCCAAGTGTCCGGGTCGTGGTGTTCAGATCCATCAATCAACCCTTTTTCAATATAATCTTTCAGCCAAGATTCATGCTTTTCAAGGGGTAGATACCAGTGTTTTGTTTTTTTAAGGATTGGATTTTCACCACTCAATACAGATCTTGGCGAAATTAACTCAGTAGGACTGAGAGATGTGCCACAATTTTCACATTGGTCCCCATAAGCGGAATCGTTACCGCATTTTGGACAGGTCCCAGTAATATACCTGTCTGCTAAGAACTGATTATGTACGGTATCAAAATATTGTTCAGTCTCTCTTTCTTCAAATTGACCGCTTTTATATAAAGTACGGAAAAAATCCTGAGAAGTCTCATGATGCAAAGAATCCGAAGTACGTGCGTAATAGTCAAATGAAATACCAATGCCTTCAAAAGTTTTTATAAAAAGATGATGGTACTTATCAATAATTTCTTGAGGAGACTTTTGTTCTTTAAGGGCCCTCATCGTAATTGCTGCACCATGTTCGTCTGATCCACAGATAAAAAGAACATCTTTATCCATTAACCTCATAAATCGTACAAAAACATCCGCTGATAGATAAGCTCCGGATAAATGACCAATATGAAGTGGTCCGTTAGCATATGGCAGTGCCGCTGTGATGAGGTGCCTTTTGTAGACTAGCATTTTCGGGCCATTTTTCAAAAATAATGCGAAGATAATACTATAGCCTCAAGAGTACATTCTAATATTTAGATTTTATTAATATAATTTTTTACAATATATACAAGTCTTTAAATCATTTTATTTTGTACTTGGATTACAACTTTACAAATTTTTGTATAAACCTTCTTTTGGGAGTCTCTGCTGCTATAAAATAAATTCCAGGTCTTAAGAAAGATACATTTATCATTTGGTCTTCACCAATTGTAGGAAATACCATGCTATTTGTCATGGGATCCCAAATACTAATTCTAAGTTTACCTTCGAAATCAATTTTGAGAAAATCCCTGGATGGATTGGGGGAAATAAAACTTCCAATATCTCCTGCCTTAAATATTTGTAACAATGGGTTTATAAACCCTTGGTACAATTTTCCCCCATTTCTCAATAATGAATAGTATTCATCAGTCAACCAAATTTCTTGTTCTGAAACAAAAAATATAGCTTCCTTTTGTGTCAACCCCGTAAAATTTATGGTTTTTGACTTTGTAGAAAAAAAATTTGCGCCTAATAAAGGATTAAATAACCAAAATTTGTCATACGATAGTAAAATCAAACTTTTTTGATTTGGACTAACAGCTGCTCCAGTGACCCAATATTGCTGCATAATACCCTTCCCTGCTTGAAAACTATCTATTAAAGATGTGGTATAATCTCCCGGTTTGTCTGGGATTCTATGGTGATAACAATAACCTGAAAATGGATTGGTCCTGTTTTTACTGAATAAATGAAGATTACCTTCAAACCATATGAAAGCCTCCATATCAAAATTACGATACGCTGCATCAGGTGGAAATTCAGTTTGATTGGCATATCTAAATGAAATCACTGATGCCTCAACAGTATCATTCTTGTTTTCTTGAAGGTGATTGAGGATGTAAATTTTGAGATCTCTTCGCTCATTGTTGTTATTGCCAAAGTCCCCTAAAAATAAATTGCCTTCAAAATCTCCTGTTATCTCCTCCCAATCGACATTGGTTACATTCCTCACCAACACTTTTCTCAAAATGTTACACAAAGTATCAATTTCATACAACACCGGATCATTTCCTCCATCATTATGTGTCCAAAAAGTATTTCCTGAATTCAGGCTAAATAATCCTGAACTCTCTTGCAGCTCTGCAGGTAAGGTACAGATCTCTTTTAAATTGAGAACTTGAGAAACCGCAACCAGGGGATCAAAAAGTAATATTAAAGTGAAAATATTGAACAATGACTTGCCGTTATTATTGCACATAAACCATGCATTTTTCTTTAAAATATGGCTCAGGAAAATCTGCATAAATGTCCCACTTCTCGTAATAAAAACCTCGAGGAACTGATTTGAGTTCTTCCCGTAAATCGCCACCTTTATAAGCAATCAATCCATTTGGAATAGCGTTAATCTGATTTTTCTCAAATAAGTGACCCGTCCAGCTTAACAATTCAGGAAGTCTAGAAACTGCCCTTGTTACAATAAAATGGTATTTTCCCTTATGTTCTTCAGCTCTTACTTGCTTTGCTGTAGCGTTTTTAATTTGTAAACGGTCAATAACATCACTGACTACTTTAATTTTTTTTGCGGTGCCATCAATTAAAGTAAACTGTACTTCAGGATAAAAAATGGCTAATGGAATCCCTGGAAATCCGCCTCCACAACCTAAATCTAAAACTCTGGTGTCAGGCTTAAAACTGATTCTTGAAACCAAGGTGAGACTGTGTAATACATGATGTAAGTAGAATTCGTCAATATCTTTACGCGATATAATATTAACCTTTGAATTCCATTCCTGATACAATGGAAGTAAATCCTTGAACATTTGCTTTTGTTCATTGGTTAAATTCTGAAAGTATTTTAAAAGTATTTCCATTACCAGGTTTTCTTACGTACGAAAAGTAAAGGTAGTTGCAAACATATAAAAAGCACATAAACCAATTCCAAAATTGGAAACAAAAGAGACAATCCTGTTTCCTTAAATTTTCTACTCAAAGTAAAAAAAATTGGCCAAATAATGATAAGTCGAATAGTATAGGCAATCCATGCATATAATGGCATTTGAAGAAATAATAACATAATAAAGACACCATAAAATCCAATTAAACTCATAAAATTGATGAATAAATAGACCTGAGACCCTATTGAATAGCCGGTAGATGTTGAATAATGTCTCCACCTTTGCATAAAATATTCCTTCCATGACTGTTTTGGAGTAGAATAAACAAATGAATTTGGATTAAGACATATACTCGTATTTTTTTTGGTAGCCATGCCATTCACCAATAGATCATCGTCTCCCGATAAATAGGACATTTTTAAAGCTTCAGCACTTACCAAGGAACGTCTGTATAATATATTTCTACCTACTCCTGCATACGGAAAGCCCAAATGAGCTGCACTCAAGATTTGTGCCCCGTTCAAGCATGTTTCAAATCGAATTAACCTGTTCAACAAAGATGGTTCTTTGAGGTAGGGGGTGTAAGCCAATACAATATCCTGTTCATTTCCTAGTCCGTTCACCATTTCTGATATCCAAAATTCTGATTGAGGTGTACAATCAGCATCTGTCAATAGCAGAATATTATGTTTTGCAAATTTTGTGGCCTCAAGAATTGCATTTTTCTTACCGTAAACACCGGTATTTAATTCCAGAATTGTAAGCCTGGGTTCATTAATGTATCGGCTTTTAAGATACTCCACCCCCCTATCTGAAGAATGATCATCCACAATGAGTACTTCGAATTTCTCATATTTTTGATCAATTATTGAGGGTAAATTGGATTTAAGGTTATCATATTCATTTTTTATACAAATGAGAACTGTCACCGGAGGAAAACTGTTTGTTCCGGAAGGGGGGGGTGGGATATAATAAGTTATTTTTGATAGCTGCAATATCCAAAAAAGAAGCTGAATGAATAGAAAAGCATAAAAGAGATAAATTATTAAAGCAAAACTCACTGAAAATTAAATTAAAAATTAAAAATGATTATTATATTATTAATATATATTATATGTTTGTGACTGATTATCTCGCTTATCAAAGGTTAAATATGATAAAAATGCGCTGTATTCCGACATTTATCTTTATTTCTTTATTTGCTATTCAAACCATCTATTGTCAAATGACATTTAATGGTAAGAAATTATTTGGAAATGAATGGCTTACCAAGGGTCAGAAATACTTTAAATTTAGCCTCGCTGCTGATGGATTTTGTAGAATTAACTACCAAACCCTTCTGAATTCAGGAATACCTGTCCAATCCATCAGGGGAGATCAATATCAGATTTTTAAGCTGGGTCAGGAAATAGCTCTAAGGACTTCCACACAAGGTGTTTTGGGGCCAAATGACTACATTGAATTTATGGGATTCCGAAACAGAGCTGAACTGGATGAAACGCTATTTAACAACAAAAGTGAACTCTTTAATCCTGAGTACAGTATGTTTACCGATAGTCTTTCTTATTTTTTAACCTGGACTCAGGGAACTACCCAAAATAGAATTACAGAGGAGAATAATGATTTGGTTAACTTGTTACCCAAAGATTTATATTATACTAAAAAAGTAATTGAATACTTTAATGAAGTAACTACAAAAAGAAGCTTTGGATACCAACACACCCAAAAAATGCCTGATTTTGACGAGGGTCAGGGATACGGTACTGACTATTTTACAGAACGGACTTTCGCCCTCAATTTCAAGAATTCCTTTAAAGATTTTCTTGAAGTAAAAATTGAAGCTACTTTGTTCGGTTATGGAGAAGACGCCTCGGCACATAAGGCTTCATTCTATCTAGATAATGAATTTAAGGATTTTATAGCTTTTTCAGGATTTAAAGTTAAGGAGGGGGGCATTTCTCTAAATGCTGAGGATTTAAAGGAACAAATGAACTTTAAAATTCTTGCTGATGGAAATAGAGATGACAGACTTAGTGTTTCAAAAATCGAATATTCCTTTCCTGCAGAATTTAAATTTGACCAATCCAAAATCACCAAGTTATTTATAGCGGGCTCATTAACAAAACGGTATTTAGAAATTGAAGATTTTAATGGAGGCAACGAAATCATAGTATATGACTTAACAAACAAATCTTACCTTTTAAGTAATAAAGAACCCAACGGAATCTACAAAATTAATTTACCACCCTCACAATTAGATAGAGAAATCATTATCTTAAACAAAGATCAGATTAATACCATTGCAGAAATAAATCCTGTAAATTTTGAAAATTTTGAAAATGGGGATTACGATTTTATCATTGTAAGTTCAGAAAGACTTATTAATGGAAATTTGGGTAACAATCAAATTCAAGCATATGTTGATTATAGAAGTAGTGCTGCTGGTGGAAAACATAAAGTCAAAGCAGTTTCTGTTGAGGATATTTACAATAGTTTTGGCTACGGTATATATTCACATGCTATTTCAATGCGTAATTTTTTCCAGTTTAGTCGTCAAATTTGGCCGAATACCAAATTTGTATTACTGATAGGAAAAGGACTTGAATATCATGTTTATAGAAAAAACAAATCCAGAGAATACAATTTTGTACCTACACACAGCGCTCCAGCTGCTGATTATATGATGGTATCTGACTCAGCCAGAATTCCATTTTATGCACTGGGTAGAATTCCCGCAATTAATGGAAATGAAATTTCTGACTATCTCAATAAAGTTAAAGAACACGAAAGCTATTTATCTTCCACGAGTCATAACATATCTAACCGTGAATGGCTTAAAAAAGTAATTCACTTGTCAGGTGGCGATCCTACCTTATTTGGGATCATATCATCACAGCTTGCTTCAATGGAGGATGTAATAGAAAATAATCAATATGGAGCCCAGGTTGAAACTTTTTATAAACAAAGTTCTTCTGCTATAGAGGTGTCAAATTCTGAAAAACTAAAGTCCCTCGTGGATAACGGTGTTTCAATAATTTCTTTTATGGGACACTCAGTTGCATTTAGGCTGGACTTCAACTTAGAAAATATAAGTTCATATGAAAATAAAGGCAAATATCATCTTTTCGTAGCAATGGGTTGCTATGCAGGTCAAATGTTTGACAACATCAGAAGTATAAGTGAAACTCATAACCTTGCTGCAGACAGAGGATCAATCATCTACCTTGCCAACTCTACCTCCGGACTCCCTTATGTATTATCTGTTTATGGTTCTGAGTTTTATAGACAAGTTGGCGGAAAGTATTATGGAAAATCTATTGGTGAAGCAATTAAAGAAGTTAACACGAACATGGTATTAACTAAAAATGAATCTATTATTCACCAGGCATTATCTACTAGTTTTAATGGGGATCCTTCCATAGCCTTTAACAACAATCCGGGCCAGGATTTTACACCTGATGCATCAACTGCAAAAATTAACCCCGGTTTGGTTTATGCTAATACCAAGAATTTTAAGTTTAGTGTAGACATTGTGAATCTTGGAGTAAACTACAGAGACAGTATAAATCTACTTTTACAAAATGAAGGTCCTGATGGTAAAATTACTAATGTCTTTAATGGATTGGTGCCCAGTCCAACGTATAGGTCAAATTTTGAGTTCACCATTCCAGTTCAGGCTGATCAATCAGTAGGGTTTAATAAGCTTTACTTAAAAGTCGATGCAAATGAGAAAATTGCTGAACTTCCGAATCCGGATGCGGAAAAAAATAATGAATTAATTTATTTAAATGGAGAAAAAGGATTTAAATATTATGTCATTGGGGATGATGCAAGACCTGTTTATCCTCAGGAATTCAGCATCATTAAAAATCAGCGTCCTACATTATTGGCCAGCACCGGTAACGCATTTGCCAATCCCTCCAATTACTATTTAGAAATTGATACTACCGAGTATTACAATTCCCCACTTAAAAAATCTAATGCCATCTATCAAAAAGGCGGGGTAATAAGTTGGCCACTTGAAAGCGATCTTCTACCAAATGTTGTATATTATTGGCGTGTTCGTCCAGATAGTCTGAAGTCTGGAATTCTTGCATGGCGAAGCAGCTCTTTTATATATCTTCCTGGTGAGAAAACCGGATGGAATCAGTCACATTTCTTTCAACACGCTGCAAACAACTTCAATCAAATGGAAATTGAAGAACCAGAGAGAACATACACTTTTAAAGAAGGAATTGAAGACTTCAGAGTATTTAATGCTGCAACCACTCCTACAACCTTCTTAAGACCTAAAATATTCTATCGTTCTCAAGTAGAAGTGGATTATAACCATTTTAACTTCAGAAATAACATTTCTGGGATCCTTGTCTCTGTTTTCCATCCTTTAAATGGATCCATACTAATCAATAAGACAGGTGGAGATTTTCAAAGCGAATTTGATCCAGATTTTGCCGGACAAAAATTTTTCCTATACCAAACTGAAACAAAAGAACAAAGGGAAAAACTTATTACTTTTTTAGAAAATGAATTACCAAACAATGCTGTAGTAGTCATTTCTAGCTTGGTTCAAAATAATGGCAGCTTCCATCCCGAAAAATGGGATTCTGATGGACAGAAAAATCTTTATACGGTCCTTAAATCTTTTGGAGCTAAAAACATTGAAAATCTAAAGCTCGTCGGATCAGTTCCATATATTTTTATCTTTAGAAAAAATAGAGCGGATTATATTGCCAAAGAAAGTTTTGGCAATCTTACCTCTGAAAATGATTTAGGACATTTTGTATACATCAAATACACAGAAGGTTCAGTAAACTCAACTTTAATTGGACCTGCTAAATATTACGATTCCTTCACTTGGCAATTTAACAAATTTGATGGAAATGAAGATATTCAATCAATCAATATATATGGTGTTGACAACATAGGAACAGAAACAAAATTATATGGACCATTTACCGATCAAAGTTACGACTTGAGGGGAATCGATGCTTCTAAATATCCATACCTAAAACTTGAATGGCTTTCTAAAGATAGCATAAGCCGTACATCACCGAATAATGTTTACTGGCGAGTCTATTTTTCAGGTTACCCTGATATTGCAATCAATCCAAATCTTTGGTTCAAAAGAAATTCAGATACTTTGAATCAGGGATCCATTTTAAATATAGAAGTATTAGCACAAAATGTAAGCGACTTTGACATGGATAGTTTACTTGTAAAATTTACTGCTGTCAGTTCTAACAATATTCCAATCATACAAACAAAAAGATTTGCACCTGTAAAATCAATGGGGTCTATAAAAATTCCTCTCAGTCTTTCAACTTCCAAGCAATCCGGAGCTTATAAACTATATATTGAATTAAATCCGGAAAATGATCAACCTGAAGTAAATTTCTTTAATAACATTGGAATAGTAGATTACTATGTTAGAAAAGATTTAAGAAAGCCAAAAGTAACAGTTGCTTTTGATGGTAAGCCCATAAACAATGGTGATATAGTCTCCCCTACTACAAAAATTGAAATCAGTTTAAAAGATGAAAACTTAAGCTTTCCGCTTGAAGATACATCCTTATTCAATATAAAAATAAAGTATCCTGACAGAAAAATTAAGCAAATTTATTTTTCTCAAATAAACGTACAGTTTTTCCCTGCTACAATAGGTCAAAATAAAAATGAAGCAAAAGTTATTATTGACGGAGATTTTAATCAAAATGGGAATTATGATTTAATACTTCGTGCAAAAGATGCAAACGGAAATCAGGTTTCAGATGCAGACATTTTGACAAATTTTACTATTGTAAGGGAAAGTAGCGTTTCGAATGTATTTAATTATCCTAATCCATTTACAACAAAAACAAGATTCGTCTACACGCTAACAGGTAGTGAAATACCAGCCTATTACAAAATACAAATTCTAACTATTTCAGGAAAAGTAGTTAAAGAAATTGACCAAAACGAAATCGGTCCATTAAATATAGGAACACATATTACTGATTATGAATATGACGGAACTGATGACTTTGGTACCAAATTAGCTAATGGCGTATACTTATACAAAGTGGTTTTTAAAGATCAGTCAGGCAAAGAAATCAAAAAATTAAACACAGATACTGATGAATTCTTTAAAAATAATTTCGGTAAAATGGTCATCATAAGATAATTTTTGATTAGTAGACGAAATGGAAAACAAATGGTACTAACTTTCACGAATTTTTTAATAGATTGCAAAAATCAGGAAAACCAATTTGGCATAACTTTCTTTATTTGATAACAGGCATCAAGAAAAAATTTATTAGTCCAATTAACATATCTAAATGGAAAGTATGCACCATAAATTGGCATTGAGGCAGGAAAGGCACCATTGTGTGATTTATTGATAAGCTTAATTTGCCAATTTATCATTTCCTCCATCAATGTCAATGCAGTACTCTTATAAATAGAATTTGGAGATATTTGAAATGCCTTTGCAAGCAAACTAATTATTTGTGCTTGACCTGTGACACATTTCGAAAACGAACAGGCTTGCCATCTTGTATTATACTTTGCAGCGAGGCGACCATCTTTTTTAATTACTTTGCATAATACTTCAAGAGAATTTAAGCAATAGTTTATCATTTCTTGTCTGTTTAGAACAACTCCTGATTCAATAAATCCCTCAATGGTGTAGGCTATTGTATGACTTAATCCAGGTTTTGATGGATTAAATCCCCAATCTTTAAAACTATAATAATTATTTGTATTTTCCCATAACAAATCTAATGACTCGGTGGCTTTTTCTCTTTGTTCAGGAAAATATTCGATGCATAAGAGAGGCCAAATAGCTCTGCTGTAATAGCTGGCAAAATATCCACTCCGGTAAAGTCCAGACTCCCATTTTCCATCCAATCCAATCTGCCCAAGCAACCAGCGTATCGCTAAATCAAGGGCTTTTTTGTAGCTATGAACTCCTTCAATATTATGTGCTTCCATTAATCCGAAAAGAACCTGAGATGTATTAAAAGCACTAGGTGTTATAAATTTAACTCCAGAAAAAAAATAACCTTCACTGGCTTGTATCTCGCAAAGCCAATCTGCAGCCCTTAATCCAATGGAACTATTTTCAACTGAACCTCCGTTATTAAATCTTAGAAAATTTTCAATGAGATAACCAGTCGTTTCAGGATATGGCTTTTCCCATGATATACTTTCAGGTAACCATAATTTCTTACTGTGGCAGAAGCCATTATAATTGGCTTTGATATGAGCTTGTTTCAGCCATCCCAAAGCTAATTGTTCTGCCTCAAGAATCAAACCTGGCTCCAAACTCATGATGATAATTAAATATTTAGGGTTCTAAAAACAAAAGATTGGTTAGCCTTCGCATAACAGTAAGTAAATGATTCGGCTGAGAATTTTTTAAATGTTTTCATTAGCCGTGGTTGCATTGATCCATCAAATACAAATTCGCAAGAATCATTTAGAGCAATCCTTATCCCTTCCCATAACAAAACAGAAGGAGCTCCTCTCGATCGCTCTGTTTTACTATTTACATTTATCCAATAGTACCAAGTACTTTCTGATTTAATAAAAATTGAAGTAGATACCAATTTGCCATATCTATTTTTACAGGAAATAATTTTAATGTGCTGCATGCCTCCCAAAAGTTGCTCAATTGCCTTCAATTTAATTGTTGTTAGGCCCTCCAAAGAATAAAAATTATCAGAAACTAAAAAATTTAAAGTCTCAGAACAAAACTCAGATTTAATCTCTACCGTCAGTTCCTCCTGAGCATTAAGAATATGATTGCGGGTAGAACTAGGTATCATTTTCCATAAAGAATCTTCATTCTGTTCTTTTAGAATACGACAACTTAATGTATATTGAAAGGAATAATCACTACCAAAAGCGATTGGCGCATGTAAAATATCTGGATAAAGTTTTAACTGAACTTGAGCAAAACCAATTAATTGTTGCTTTAATTCCAATAACAAATGGACTTCATTATTATACCTGCCCAATGAGCTACTCGTATTCCAATCGTGTAATATTTGAACATTATAGGGCGTAAAAGGTGGGCACTTGATAATTTTAAAATTCAAAATTTGTTTGACCCAAAAGCTTGCTTTGATGGTGCTTCCTTTATAAGAATTCTCATAAATCAAATAACTTGAATTAAGATTCAGTGCCTCCATCCAGGATTTCGTTACAAATATTTCATTTCTCCCGCAGTATTCAACCATAACAACTTGAATATCTGGCAAAAATACATTAAATATTAGCGACTTTTTTAATTAATAAGCCTAAATTTGCCTTGAAACATAGGACTTTAAAGTGTTCAATCAAAAAATGAATAGCACCTTTCGCTGGCAATTACTTGCAACGATGGTTATTGCAATCATCCAAATAATAACACTGGTTCTTTTGGGTCGTATTTTGGGGTTTAAAGATTTAGGAAGCTTTGCCATTCTTCAAGTGACTTTCAGGTTTGCACTTGCTGCGTTTGAGCCGGGTATGTTCTTTTCAATAGTTCAACAACATGAATCAAGTCCCAAACTAATCCAAAAATTAACAACTACTCAATTTAAACTCACCATTCTAAGTATTCTGATCTTAGGATCGATCTTCTTATATTCTCAAGAACTAAATGCCTGGCATCTGGCGGTAATTGCTTGCTTAATACTTTTAACCATTTCCGTCGGATCCAAATACAATAATCTGCTTATCTTATTTGAAAAACAAAAAGAAATTTCTATTATTCAAATCTTCTCCTATTCAATAGAGTTAGTTTTTATTCTCATCACTATATTCAAATATAATCCATTGTATATTTTTTCAATAGGGATTCTAATTAGACAATTCATATATTATTTGTTATGTCATTTAGTCCATCTGAAATTTACAAAAATGGAAATGGTCATAGCTGAAACAAAATATAAAACGAACCATATTACACCGTCACTTCAAAATATGGCTTCTCAAATATTGAGTTTTATCCAAGGCCAATATGACACACTTTTAATATTTTTATTATTTGGTCTCCCCATATTAGGACCATATAATCTTGCCTCTGAATTCAGTTTTCTCATATTTTCCAAAATAAATCCTGTATTTAGCAAAGCCATTTTCCCAAGTCTTTCAAAAGCTAAAAAACATCTTGTCCAAGTCGATGAAATAATTTTAAGTAGTCTTGTAAGTTACTTATATTTTATTATTCCGATATATTTCTTCATTTGGGTTCACGCAGAATATATATTAAATCTTGCCTATCAATCTAAAGGGAAAGATATTCTTGTCTTTGTTCGTTACTTTCTAATAATTGCTTTGATAAAGGCTATCAACAATATTTTAACCACATATTTGTTATCAATCGGAGCTTCCAGATGGGTTCTTTATTGGAATGTTACTTTGCTAGGGCTCAATTATCTTTTATGTGCTATATTTTTTTACTCCTCCATAGACATAATAACTTTTTTTAAATTCAGTATATTCTATGCATTGATATTTACTCTAATAGGAATTACTTATCTTTTGAGAAAAATAGAATGGACAAAAGTGAGTCTTTTAGACACATTGTACCAAATTTTTTCCTTCCTTCTTATAATAAATTTAATCATCTATATAAATTCTTTAGTGTTTTCAGATTTTATTATTAATAGTATTATGGTGGTGGCTTCATTTTTCATCGTTTTGTTTCTTACAAATAGAAATAAATTTACACAGCTAATAAATTTTAAAATATCTGAATGATTGATTTTGTTGGCGGTTGGCAGAAGGATGGTAAAAATGTTTTAACTAACATATACTCACATGATAAAGTCTACTCTTATGAACAGGAAAATTTCATATATTGTGAATCGAGAGAAGGCATTTACCATAATCCAGCAACTATTAATCATAGAAAAATAATTCTGTTAGGAAATCCTGTTAGGAAATTAAACTTTAATGAAGAATGGGATAAACTCTATCATATAAACTTTGATTTTGAATCTCACAAACTCATTACTTTTTTCAATTCCGTTTCCGGGATTGCAGGATTAATCATCCATGATGAAATATCTGAAAATATATATATCATTACAGATCCTTTAGGATTCATTCCAATATTCATAATTGAAAACGAAACTGGTTTCGTATATACCAATCGTCTTATATATCTAAATGAAATCTTTAAATCAGAATTGGTTTGGGATGAAAATTCAATTAGAAATTATTACGAAAACGGTCATTTTATATCTCATCAAACCTGGTTCAAATCCACAAGGCGAGTTAAAGCCGCAACTGTGTTAAAACATTGCTTAATAAACAATAAGACTTCTGAGTTCAGATATTGGTCATGGCAAAATGTGTCTTTACCCCATTTACATTCTAAAATGAAATCAAATAGCCTTATTACACTTTTCGAAAAAGGCATAAAGTCTCTCGACTTAAAAAATCAAAAAACAGGAATTGCCTTAAGTGGTGGAAGAGATAGCAGGTGGATAACATGGTTCCTCCGAGATGTTCCAGCTATCGAAACATTCACATTTGGAATTAAAAACAGTGCTGATTTAAAAATAGCACAAATATGTTCCAAAGTCCTTAACCTAAAGAATGTACAATATGAATTAACCTACAAAAATTGGTTTGCAGACAGAAAGGAATCCTTTTTGATCGGTGAAGGGCTCTTGAGTCTGGAACATTTCCATGAAGGAAATATTTTAAGAAAATTATCAAAGAACTACAATATTTTAGTATCCGGATTCTTTGGTGGATTTTCACCCCATTACAAAAAACAAAGAATAACATCAAAGGAAGCCAAAACCTATTTCAGATTCCAAAATACTGATACCGAAGTTCAAGATTCTTTCTACAATTTCAAATCACCACATCCTTATCTTATTGATCAAAAAATGACTAATCTTGCAACGATACATTTATATATTTTAAGTAGATATTTTAAAGTAGCCACCCCATTTTATAACATGGAGTGGATAACATTTCTATATTCCTGCAATAAATCGTACCTAAAAGATCAGAAATTATACCTTAATGCACTTAATTCCAGTATGCCAACAAGTCTAAGTAATATTCCATGGCAAAAAACGGGTATCCCTTTAAGTTGGGTCAATGCAAATTTATTTATATTAAAATTCAGACTTAACGATATTTTGGAAAAAATCTTAAATATCTTTCATAAAACCAGAAGTTTCTATAATTACAATCTGCTCGAAAATGAAATAGATTCTCTAATCCAAGAATATAAATCTGGAAGTGTTGATTTTCTTAAGCAATATAAACCACATAACCTACAATCAAAATTTAGACTACTATCAATTCTTGTCTGGATCCAAAATCTGGAGAAAACGAGAAAGTATGAAAATTAAAGTACTACACTTCATTGATTATTACCTCCCTGAAACCATGAATTGGATTCAGGAGTTACTAAATTCAAGTTCGGAAAACTGTATTCATTATATCTGCTGTCGATATTACAGTCCCAATATTACATTAAAATTTATCAAAATTGAAAATGTTGGGATAAAATGCAACTATCCTGTTAATTTAATTTCCAAAATTAAAGCAGCTATTTCGGAAATAAATAATTATAAAAAAATCCAATTGTTTATAAATAGCGAAGGGATACAAATATTGCATTTTCATTTTGGTCATGTAGCTCTAAATTTTTCCAAATTGATTGGGAAATATGGTAGAAAATGTTTAATATCTTTATATGGTTTTGATTATGAGTACTTACCAAATAAACACCCCAACATAAAAGAAGAATATTATAGATTATCAAAATATGGTGCCCATTTTGCAGTCGAGGGAACCTATAGTAAAAATCTTTTGGAAAAATATAGGATTCAATCAAAAAATATTATCATAATACAAATGATCTTTTCCAGATCAAAAAATATAGAAATTCAACCATTTGGCTACCCCATTCAACTCACTCAGGTAGCCACATATACCGAAAAAAAAGGGCAAGACATTTTATTGCACGCCCTCGCACTTTCAAAATATAGAAACAAATTTAAAATACATTTTCATGGTGAAATTGGAGATGGAAAATATTATACTAATCTTCAAAAAATAATCCAAACTCATAACTTGAATAATGTTTCACTTGGAAATAAGTTAAGTATATCCGACTATATTCATAAAATTAAAAAGAGTCACATTGTAGTTAATCTAAGTAAAAGAACAAAACTCAAAGACACAGAGGGAGGTTGCCCAGTAAATATTAAAGATGCGCTTACACTTGGAAAACCGGTCTTTACAACCTCACACTGTGACATACCAGAAACAGCTATAAATGGTTATAATGCATGGATAGCCCAAGAAAATAATATTGAAGACGCTTCAAGGGTTCTTGATCAAATCGCTTTTATCAGTCAATCTGAATACAATGCTTATTGCCATCACAGCATTGAATCCACAAAAGCTAAACTAAATTCAAACTTGACAGGACAACAAATCACCGATGCGTATAAATTAATTTTGAATGAAAGTTTACTTGCTTAGCCCACATTGTCTTCCTACAAGAAACCCTAGAACACTTAGAATTGAGAATGTTCGGAAAATTCTATCACTCAAATGGAAAGTAAAAGTACTTTGCTCGAAATTTACAAAAAATATTTCTGTTAATAAAGATGTTACAAACTCAAGAACAGACAATGAAATATATAAACTTAAAATAGAAATATTTAATAAACCTTCTTTCTTTTCCAAATTCATCAAAAAAATTATCTTTCCTGATATTTATATAATGCATAATATTTGGGTTACAATAAAATATTTAATTTTCTACTCAAATAGAGAAAATGTGTTAATTACTTTTTCAAACCCATTTTCAACTCACATTGCAGGAATAATGAGTAAAATATTTTGGCCAAAAAGAAAATGGATTTGCGATATAGGAGATCTTTATCAACACAACCCCAATCAAAAATTACCTAAATGGATTTCTCCACTATTAAATTGGTTTGAAAGACTTGTGCTAAATAAATCTGATTATGTTATACTAAATTCTAATGAAATTTTTAAATTCTACAAATCTAACTTTGACTTAGATCCGTCAAAAACAAGAATAATTTACAATGGAAGCATACTGGATTTTAGAGGTTTGGATCCAACAATTAGTAAAAATACCATCATGAGTTTTATTGGCAATACTTACGAAAAAGTAAGAGAAGGTCGATTGGAACTTCAGTTAATATTAGATACAATAAATTCTTACAGTTTAAAAAATAATAATTTCAGGATAATATTGGCAGGAAAGCAAGATAAAAGTTTGTATGCTGCATTCAAAAATAAAGCGGAGGTTGACTTTATGTCTACTCTTCAGGAACATAAATTAATAGAAATTTATCAAAAAACGAACATTCTGATTAACTTTGCTAATCACAATTACCAGGGACTCCCTAGCAAATTATATGAGTATCGTTTGACAGGATTACCTATCATTCACTTCACATATGGACCACCGGATCCATCCATAGAATTTCTCTCAGATTATCCCAAAATATTGATTTATCATTTAGAATTAGATAAGTCTGAAAAATTAATCAACTTCATCTTAAAATATAAACATGCCTCTCTGTCCCCTATTCCAAATATTGATTACAATCCTGAAGAAAAATGGAATTCACTTATTAACTCCCTTCAAGACAATTAATTAATACTACAATTTTCAATAAACATTTCTTCACTATTTTTACATTCATATTGAATTTTTACAAAAATGCTGAATCACGAATCTAAGCTTCCTCAATCAGGAGTATCTGTGTTTGCCCGCATGACTGCATTAGCAATGGAGTATAATGCCATTAATCTTGCTCAAGGATTCCCTGACTTTAATCCTCCCGAAGAATTAATTGAATTTCTTTATTCCTCAGCTAAAGAAGGTCTTAACCAATATGCCCCTATGCCCGGTTTAGTAGCATTAAGGGAGCAAATTGCGCAAAGACTTCTGAATGATTATTCATTTATTGCCTCGGTGGATAAAGAAATTACTGTAACTGCTGGAGCCACGCAAGCTCTCTTTACTGTTATAAGCGCATTTATTGGAACTGGTGATAAAGTTTTAATATTTGAACCAGCATATGATTCATATGCTCCTGCAATAATTGCCAATGGTGGAATTCCAATTTACCTAAGATTGCAAGAACCGGACTTCAATATTCCATGGGAGAATTTTGAAAACTTACTAAATGAACATCAATTTAAAATTATTTTGTTTAATAACCCACACAATCCTTGTGGTAGCATACTTAATTTAGACGACCTTATAAAAATTGACAAGCTCACTCAACCACTAAATACGCTACTATTATGGGACGAAGTGTATGACTTATTAGTTTATGATGGAATTAAGCATACCAGTGCATTAATGTTTGATTCTCTTATGGAGCGCAGTATTGTTGTCTATTCAATGGGTAAAACTTTACACAACACAGGCTGGAAAATCGGTTATACAGTTGCCCGCGAATACCTCACCAATGAAATTAGAAAACTTCACCAGTTTACAGTATTCTCTGTTAATACACCATCCCAAATGGCCATAGCTAGATTTATGAAAAATGAGCCTAAATTTTTTACTGAACTTGCCACATTTTATCAAAATAAACGAGACTACTTTACATCGCTGCTAAATGGAAGTCAATTCAGAATCTATCCTACCGCAGGAAGTTATTTTGCATTGGCAGATTATTCCCGAGTGCTCAATTGTCCTGATGAAGAAATGGCTCAATTGCTAGCCAGAGAATATAAAGTAGCCGCTATCCCTATTTCAGCCTTTTACCATGACCATTATGATCCAAGACTGATCCGTTTTTGTTTTGCCAAAAAAGAAGAAACCCTTTTAGAGGCTGCAAAAAGGTTAAAGTCAGGTCATGCTACAATAAGAAACAAATAAATCAGTTATTTCCTTTTGTAAAAATGTCTCCATGCGACTTCTATTAATTTATATAATTCTGATTCTAAATTCCTTTACAATCTGTTCCCAAACCAATAAATTTGACTTAAGTGGTATGGTAATTGACAGTTCAAATGTTCCCTTATCCTTTGCATCTATATATTTGTTGGAGCCTGAGGACAGCAGTTTAATAGATTACACCAGGGCAGAGGAAAATGGTAGTTTTAGTTTTAAAAATATTTCTCCTAAAAAATATTTACTTAAAATTAATTATATTGGATACTTGCCTTTACAAATACAAGTGGACGCTTCCGGCTCTAGTGTTAATTTAGGTAAAATAATGCTTAAACCAATTTCTAAAGAATTGTTTGAGGTAGTTATTAAGGCTGCAAGAGCACCAATGAGCATTCGAGGAGACACCATCGAATATGATGCTTCAACTTTTAAAGTTCCAGCCGGTTCAACCCTTGAAGATTTATTGCGCAAACTTCCTGGTATTGAATTAAACCAGGATGGATCCATTAAATCAGAGGGTAGAGACGTAACTCGAATGACAGTGGAGGGTAAACAATTTTTTGGTGGTGATCCAAAAGCAGCAACAAAAAATCTCCCTGCAGAAGGTATTTCAAAAGTACAGGTATTCAACGAAGTTACCGAAGAGGAAAAATTAACTGGAATCAAAGGTAACTCCCAAGATAAAAGTATGAATATTACCCTAAAAGATGAATTTAAAAAAGGTGGTTTCGGAAAAATTACTGGTGGTATTGGAACTGAAGATCGCGCAGAATTAAAAGGAAATTACAATAAGTTTAATCAAAAGGAACAATTTTCAATTCTGGCCTCCGTGACCAATACAGGTAGAAATGGACTTTCTTGGAATGACTACCAGGATTTTAAAGGAAGCAATTCTTTTAATTGGAATGATGATGGTGATTTTGGATTTAGTGGTGGTGGCTCAGTTAGGTATTACTTTTCTGAAGACGATGAAGACAATATTGAAACAAATTTTTTTGGTAGCAGCTCCAATGGCTTTCCTAAAAAATATAACGGAGGATTAAACTATAACTACGATCACAAAAAGACCAAGTTTAGCGGCACCTATTTTTATAATTTTGATGAATTGTTCTCTGAGGCCAAAAGGTCCCAAAACTTTCTTTACCTGGATAATCCATACAACACTTTAGATACTGCATTCAGAACGAATACAAAACAAAGCCATAAAATGGATGTTCGAATTGAACAAGAATTTGACTCATTGCATAGTCTTGTATTTAAAAGCAGTATTAATATTGGTGGCGTCCAAAATGAACTTGATGGTTTCTTTACCACACTTTCTCCATCCGAAACCTTGTTGTCAGATCTGTCAATGTTTTCTCAGTACGACAATAATATAATTAATTCTCAAAGTTCAGTCATTTTTAGAAAAAAATTTAAAAGAAAAGGGAGGTCCTTGGGAGTAAGTGCAGCATATATATTTAATGTGAGTGATCGAAAATCTGAACAGGAATCCCTTAATAATTTTTACAAATTAGGCTTATTTATTGATTCCGTTGCAGTTTTGAACCAAATCTTACAAACCAACAATGATAAATCTCAAATCAAAAGCAGCGTACAATATGTTGAACCACTGGGTAAAAGATTTTTTATACAAAGCTTTTACAATTACAGTAACAGGAACACTGATTATCAAAGAGATGTATTCGATCAAATTCAAGACAGCTCTTTAAAAAATCAATTTCTGAGTAGAAACTTTGAAAACAATATTGAATATCACCGAATTGGAACCTCGCTCCGATACTCTTATAAAGGTGCCAACTTATCTATAGGTTTAGCTTTTCAGGATCTTTTATTACAAGGACGTTTTAAGACAGGATTTGATTCGTCAAATAATGTAGAAACTAAAGTTGTGTATCAAAATTTTATTCCCAATTTTAGCTTACAGATGGATCTCAAAAAAAATAGGAATGTCAACTTTGAATATTCAGTAAATCTTAGAGAACCTTCCGTGAATGATTTATTACCGGTGATAGACAATTCAAATCCATTATTTATCAGACTTGGGAATCCTGGATTACTGCCGGAACTTACACATCGATTTGGTGGAGGTTTCAGACAATTTAATCCACTAAATTTTACCAACCTATGGGCTGGAATGAATTATACTTTTACTGAAAATGCATTTGTTTATGCACGGGATATTGATTCAAAAAGGATTACAAGTATCACACCAACCAATATTAGCGGCACACAGAGTATCTGGGCCAATTTAGATTTTGGTTTCCCAATAAGAAAAAATAAATTCACAATTAATACCGGATATAATTTTAATTATAACAAAGGGTTTACTTTGATTAATTCGTTACAAGATGACATTACTACATTTGGGCATGGTTTCAACCTTCGGATAAATTTAACTCCCATAGATCAATTTTCATTTTTTCTAAACGGTGGTGCCAGGTTTTCTGATCAAAATTCTTCCTTAAACTCATTAGAATCTACCAAGCTTCAGAATTACACTTCAGGTTTGGAGTTAAATTATAAATTCCCTTATAAACTATTTTTAAACACAAGTTTCAATTACAGTCAATTCATTAATAATTCAAGTGGTTTCAATGAATCAGTTCCACTTTTAAATGTTTCACTATATAAAGTTTTTCTAAAGGGTGATAAAGGTGAAATCAGACTTTCCGGTTATGATTTGTTTAATAAAAATTTAGGGATCAATCAGTCTGCCTGGTCAAATATTGTAACTCAAACTACTACTTCTACTTTAGCTAGATACTTCCTGTTGAGTTTTACTTATAATATGCGTGGAATTAAAACAGCCTTGGAAAAAAACAGACGTGGACATTTTATGGGTTAGTCTTAAAAAGAAAATAAATGAAAAAAATATTTAAGAGTTTATTTATCAATTTGATTTTTTTGTTAAATGTCCAGGCACAAAATGTTGGTGAAATCAATTTTGAACGGACAGAATATTGGGGGAAAATCGTTCAGCGTCTGCCATATTTAAGTAAAGAAGAAAAAGACCGTTCTATTTTAACCAGAGGTCGGGATGAAGGTTACAAATCAAAGTACATACTTGCTTTTGATTCTACTCAGAGTTTCTATACTTATGAAGAAGAAAGTGCAGCTGAATCTAAATACGGATACTCCTGGCGTAAGGGTGATTACATGATTTATACTGATTTTGCTAATAAACGTAAGGTAAGGCTGATAGAGGAATTGGGTAAGACATATTTAATTGATGAAATATATCAGAGACCAAAATGGAAAATTCTGAATGAGATTAAAGATGTGGCAGGTTATATATGCATGAAAGCTGAGACTACTGATAGTATTAAAAATTATAAAATTATTGCCTGGTTTACTGATGCTTTGCCTCTTAGTACCGGACCGGAAGAATTTGAAGGGTTGCCGGGAACAATTTTAGAACTTATAAAAAACGATGGAGACGTAGTGATCTCAGCAACCTCCGTTAATTTTTCTCCAAAATCAACCCCACTTAAAATTCCCAGAATGAAAGGCAAAAAAATTACTTCTGCGAAATTCAATGAATTGATACAAAAACACATTAAAGAAAGTATTGAGGCACAGAGAAATCCATATTGGTCTATTAGGTATTGAATTTTCTTTGAACTATTTGTCAAATTAATTCAGTTTTTCTGAAGCTGAATATTCAAAAAGTAATTTTATTTATTAAATGTGCATCCACCCATGTGGACAATCATATACCTTTGCACCTTATTTTAAAATCTATACGAATTCTATGATCAGTGCGGTAAATATTACATTGTCTTTTGGCGGCCGGATGCTTTTTGATGAAGTGAACATTAGTTTTACGAAAGGTAACTGCTATGGAATCATAGGTGCAAATGGCACAGGAAAAAGTACTTTTTTGAAAATTTTGAGTGGTGACATTATTCCTAATAAAGGTGGGGTAGAACTCAGTCCGGGAGAACGTATAGGCATTTTAAGACAAGATCATTCTGCCTATAATGATGACACTGTATTAAATACAGTAATGAAAGGACACAATACGCTTTACGATTTAATTCATAAAAGAGAGGCTTTATATTCCAAAAGTGATTTTTCTGAAGAAGATGGTCTATTGGCAGCTAAATACGAAGAGGATTTTGGGGAAATGGGCGGTTATACCGCAGACAGTGAAGCCGCCTCATTATTAAGCTCCCTTGGGGTTATGGAAGACTATCATTATCAGTTGATGTCTGACATTCCGGGAACACTTAAAGTAAAAATTTTATTAGCACAGGCTTTATTTGGAAATCCTGATATACTTCTATTGGATGAACCTACCAATGATCTCGACATTGAAACCGTTGAATGGCTTGAGGAATTTTTGAGTAAATATGAAAATACAGTAATAGTAGTGAGTCATGATAGGCATTTTCTGGATGCTGTTTGTACCCATGTGGCAGATGTAGATCGTCAAAAAATAAAAATTTACACAGGAAACTATACCTTCTGGTATGAAACGAGTCAATTGGTGGCAAGGCAATTAAGAGATGAGAATAAGAAAAATGAAGACCGCAAAAAAGAATTATTGGATTTTATCGCTCGTTTTTCTGCCAATGCATCAAAGAGCAAACAGGCAACCAGTCGTAAAAAAGCTTTGGAAAAACTGGTAATTGAAGACATCACACCATCCTCCAGAAAATACCCTGGAATTATCTTTAAACCAGAGAGACCTGTTGGAGATCAAATTCTGAATGTTGAGAATCTTTCAGCTCGCACAGAAGACAGATCCTTGTTTAAAAATCTTAATTTCAGAATCAATAAAGGAGATAAAATTGGTTTTTTATGTAAAGACCAAATGGCAATTCACTATTTATTTGATATTCTGAATGATAAAGCTAAACCTGAAGAAGGAAAAATAGAATTTGGCTCAACAATCACAAAAGCCTACCTGCCAATAGAACACAACAGTTATTTTCAAGAACAACTTAGTTTGATGGATTGGCTAAGAAATTTTGTTCCGGCCAGTGTCAAAGATGTGGATGAAGTTTTTTTAAGAGGTTATTTGGGTAGAATGCTGTTCAGTGGAGATGAAGTTAATAAAAGTGTAAAGGTGCTTAGTGGCGGTGAAAAAGTTCGTTGTCTTCTTTCAATGATGATGCTCCAGGGACCTAATCTTATAATTTTAGATGAACCTACTAATCATTTGGATTTAGAAAGTATTCAAGCCTTTAATGAAAATGTAATGGAATTTCAGGGAGTCGTGTTGATCAGTTCACATGATCACACCTTTATGGAATCTGTCTGCAATAGAGTAATCGAAATATTACCGGATGGTTGTATTGATAAAATTATTGATTTCGATGTTTACTACCATGACGAAACGATCAAAGAAATGCGTCGTAAAGCATGGCAATCATACCAGATTAATTAATAATTCTTTTCCAACAAATGAGTTTGGCTAGAATAAGTAGCAGAAATATTTTCTTTAGTAAATACCTCTGAAGTGTCTCCAAAAGCTATTAGTTTTTGATTTATCATGATGACCCGGTCAAAATAATTTTGGACTGAATCCAGGTCATGATGTACTACTAAAATAGTTTTTCCACAAGCAGCCAGTTCCTTAAGAATTTTAATCATTCTCTGCTCAGTCCTTACATCTACCCCTACAAAGGGTTCATCCATCAGAAAAATATCTGCTTCTTGGCACAATGCTCTTGCTAAAAATACTCTTTGTTGTTGGCCTCCTGATAACTCCCCAATTTGTCTGTTTGCATAATTGGTCATATTCAATTGCGCCAGTGCCGCCTCGGCTTTTGCCTTGTCTTCTTTATTTATCCATTGATACCATTCCTTGTGTGGATATCTTCCCATCAAAACAATATCCATAACTGTTGCTGGAAATTGCCAATCCACTTCATCTTTTTGTGGTACATATGCAATACGAGTGATATTTTCTGCGACGGGTCGGCCAAATAGTCTTATTTCGCCTGCATTGGCTTTAATTTGATTAAGAATGCATTTGAATAAAGTTGATTTTCCGGCTCCGTTTGGACCAATGAGTCCATAAATATGGTGGGCCTCAATATGTAAATAAATATTTGACAAGACCCTTTTTTGATCATAAGCCACTGAAACTCCTTTGAGCTCTACAGGATATTTTATTTGATCTAAACTTGTATTTGTTGCCATTTTCAATTTTTATTTATGAAATAAATCAATCCAAATGCGAAAACATAAAACAGTGTTATCCAGAGGAAGATCAAACTGCCAGTGCTCTTCTTCTTTGTTTGCGAATCTTCGACGGATTTAGAAAGTGCCTCACTGATTACGGTCGCATTGTGTTTCAACATTTTTATATAAGTAGACGCTGGACTTGATGGATCTCCAAGTGAATCAGCATATAATTTTCCTCCTATCTCAATTTTGTTTTCTGCTCTTAATTGTTGCATCATTTTAGGATTGATAGTGCTTTCTACAAAAATAGCCGAAACCCCTTGGTCCTTTATAATCTTATGAATGTGCACTAATGTGGCGGATTGAACATCTGCTTCAGTAGAAGTTCCCTGCAGTGGTTCTAATTGTATTCCATACTTTTTTCCGAAATAGTGAAAAGCATCATGAGAAGTTATCAATACTCTCCTTTCTTTAGGAATTGCATTAATTTTTTCTTGTACAAATCTGTGAAGCTCCTCCAATTCTTTCTTGTATACTCCAAAATTATACGCAAATTCGTCTGCGTATAAAGGAACCAATTCGGATAAAGCTTTGGCAATGTTTGAGGCATAAATTATTCCATTCTCTACATCCATCCAGGCATGAGGATCAGTAGCATTGTGAAAATCCTTACTTTCAATAGCTTGAATTCCTTCAGTGATGAGAACCACCTTTGCTTTAGTTCCGGAATTTTGAATCAATTTTCCTAACCAACCTTCAAAAGTCAATCCATTTATTAAAATTAAATCCGCGTTTCCCACTTTAACCAAATCAGCTGGGGTGGGTTCATATAAATGAGGGTCCGAACCAATGGGTACGATTAAGTCAAGATCTATTCTTTCCGAACCAATCACAGCACACATATCAGCCCACATAGAAGCAGTGGCAATCACTTTGGGCTTTCCAAAAACACAAGTACTAATCAAAAAGCATACTGTAATATTTTGAATAGTTTTCATCTTATATAGTTTTAACAAGTATTTCTTTACTTACATTATAGCTCAATGTTATAGTATTTAAGGCCTCATTCTGAAGGATCATGGATTTGTCAAAATGTGTGTAATCCAATATTGCTAACTCCTTTCCAGGATAGATAAATATCTCTTCCAGGTATTTTAGAAAATTAGCTTCTGAAGTTTTCACCCCTAATATTTGAACCCTTGTACCCTTTACCTTTATATTGCTTAATGGCGTCTGGTGTCTGAATGTAAAACTGCCATTTTGATTTGGGATAGGATCTCCATGCGGATCAAATTTAGGATAGTCAAGAAATTCATCAAGCTTTTGGACCAAAGCACTGGATTTAATATGCTCAAGTTGCTCCGCAACATCATGAATCTCATCCCATTTGAAACCAAGTTTTTCAAATAAAAATACCTCCCAAAGACGATGCTTTCGTACCAGGTCCAGCGCAAGCTTTTGACCCTCCTTACTTAAATTGACGCCATAATATTTTTCATAACTGATCAATTGCTTTTCAGCCAGCCTCTTTATCATATCGGTAACCGAAGCCGAGGTTGTTCCTAATTCCTCCGCAATAGCCTTAGTGGAAATGTTTTGATCTCCATTTCTTTCGGCTATTTTGTATATTGCCTTCAGATAATTTTCTTCCGTAAAGCTTAACATGTTTCAAAATTTTAGACAAATCTAAATTAATTTTTAATACAATCAAAATATGAACCCAGACTTTCTTATTCTCAGTCGTATCATTCGCGAAAGAAGAGCTGTTTTTCCTCAATTCTATAAGCCGGGAAAAATATCTAAAGCGTTGTTATTAAACATTTTAGAGAATGGAATTTGGGCTCCAACTCATAAAAAAACACAGCCCTGGAGGTTTATCATTATTCAAGATGAAAAACTAGTGGATCTTTCTAAGTTTTTGGCAGAACATTATAAAAGTATCACTCCTGAAGAATCATTTTCAGAACAAAAAATGATAAAAGCTTCTGAAAAGCCTCTTCAATCAGCATGCGTTATTGCTTTGTGCCTGCATAGAAGTTCAGAAGAGCTCATACCGGCCTGGGAGGAAACTGCCGCCCTTTCATGTGCCACACAGAATATCTGGCTTTCTGCAAGTGCTTTGGGAATTGGGGCCTATTGGAGCACACCTTCGGCTATTTACAAAATGAATGATTTTTTAAAGTTACAGAAAAATGAAGAGTGTCTCGGACTCTTTTATATGGGTTGGAAGAAAGAAATTGTGTTGCCGGCCGAAAGATGGGATTTAGACAAAGTCGTTAGAGAGTTATGAAAAACCCCCATCTTTTTAGAAGACAGGGGCTTTTGTTATTATTATTTTCAATCAGGATCTCCCTAACCACCAACCTGCTATTGCTCCAGCTATGGCACTGTTAATAGTATAAACCACTATGTCTAAAATTGCCCCATTCAACTGCATAATGTTAGAGGTAGCATAACCCACCATGTCAAAACCTAAAGAAATTAAAAAACCCATTGTGGCACCTGCTTTAATTCCACCAGCGGCAGAACTTATTCCAGCCCAGTTTCCAAAGACATAAGCAAGTGTAAACCCCATGCCTAAACTACCCAATATCAAAGCCCAATAAACCATGTCAGAGTCTGCTCTCATTACGCCTGTTGCTGAACCTTGCATGCTGGCAAAAGTGCTTTCCAAAAGTGTTGCATACATAATCCAGCCTAAAAAGAAATAGGCCACCCCGGCTAATATTCCGGCTACAATTGTTTTTGTGTTCATAAAATTTGGTTTAAATAGTTTAAAAAATTTGTTTGATAAGTAAATCTATAACATTTCATAATTAAAGCCAAGCATTTTGCTATTTTTCAATACTTTTGTGACGACACCCACCCTCATTAGTTTGGGAATATTTTACTAATACAAATTTTGAAAATGCTTTTTAAGTCATATTCTGCTGCCGTGCATGGGGTAGATGCAAAAACAATTACCGTTGAAGTCAATGCGGGTGGTACCGTAGCGGCAGGCAAAATCAATTACTTTATGGTCGGACTTCCAGACAATGCTGTTAAGGAAGGTTATCAACGCATTGAAGCAGCGATAAAAAATATAGGATTTTCATTTCCCAGACTAAAATTAGTAGTAAATCTTGCTCCTGCTGACCTAAGGAAAGAAGGCTCCTCCTATGACTTGCCAATCGCCCTTGCCATACTTGCCGCAACTAAACAAATTGATGGTACCAAACTTAATGATTACATGATTTTGGGTGAATTGTCCTTGGATGGCGGGTTAAGGCCAATTAGGGGTGCACTGCCGATTGCCATTCAGGCACGAAAAGAAAAATACAAAGGAATAATTGTTCCCTATGAAAATGCTCGCGAGGCGGCCATTGTAAATCAGGTAGACATAATCGGTGTTAACAGTTTGGTGGAGGCTGTCGAGTTTATAACAGGTACAAAAGATATCCTGCCGACAGAATTTGATACGCGTGAAGAATTTGCCTATCAGCAAACAAAATTTGCCCGAGATTTTGCAGATGTGAAAGGTCAAAATAACATTAAAAGGGCTTTGGAAATTGCAGCTGCGGGTGGACACAATGTGATTTTGATCGGACCTCCAGGTGCCGGTAAAACTATGTTGGCTCAAAGATTACCTACCATTCTTCCCCCACTGTCACTTCATGAGGCGCTGGAAACTACCAAAATACACTCTGTCGCCGGCATCCTCCCCGGACACTCAGGACTAGTGAGTACCAGGCCGTTTAGGTCACCCCACCATACTGTTAGTGATGTCGCACTGGTAGGTGGTGGAAGTCATCCTTCTCCAGGAGAAATTTCATTAGCCCACAATGGCGTTCTTTTTCTTGATGAACTTCCAGAATTTAAAAGAACTGTGCTTGAAGTCCTCAGACAACCAATGGAGGAAAGAAAAGTGACTATTTCCCGGGCCAAAATAAGTTTGGATTACCCAGCCAGTTTTATGTTGATTGCTTCCATGAACCCTTGTCCCTGTGGATTTTACAACCACCCTGAAAAGGAGTGCGTTTGTGGTCCCGGAATGGTAAAAAAGTATCTGGCTAGAATTAGTGGCCCATTATTGGATCGTATTGATTTGCACGTAGAGGTAACGCCGGTTTCTTCTGACGAATTGATGGATGGAGGAAAACCTTCTGAAAATTCAGAAGAAATTCGACTTAAAGTAATTCATGCGAGAGAAAGACAGGCCGAACGATATAAAGACTTTAAAGATATTCACTCAAATGCACAGCTCACTTCAAGCATGGTGAGTGAATTATGTCCCATAAGTCCGGCTGGCTCTACTCTACTTAAAACGGCCATGCAAAAATTGCAACTTTCCGCAAGAGCTTATGACAGAATATTAAAAGTTTCTCGTACCATAGCTGATCTGGCAAACAGTGAGGATATCAAAATTGAACATTTGGCAGAAGCCATCCATTTTCGAAGTCTTGACAAGGAAGGTTGGGCAGGATAATAGGAAGACCACTCCTCTGAAGTGGTCTTCATAAATTTAAGCTTTATAAATAAACCTTCTAGGAGAGAAACTCCAGTTCCCCAATGAGAGCAGCAACAATACCCATCCAATCAAATCCACCTTCTGCTCCCCCTGAATTTATAAGTTGATTCAAAATAAAAGGAAAAATATTTCCTCCGGCTACTCCGGCAATTAAATTGCGAACCATACCAAGTCCAATTTTTATAAGCATATTTCCAAGCCACCCCCACCGGATGCTACAACCTGGGTGTTAATCAAATAGGGTAAAATTGCATCCATGTTATGTAAGCATTGATAATTAAAGAATATTTATCATAGATAGGGTAGCAATACTTATGTTTTTGTGGGATTATAATAGAAAAATTAAATTTTATTCTGAATCATATTTTGCGCTCATGATTTCTAAAAAAGCACCGCCCTTGATTCATGAAAGAAATCTTTCAAATTAAACTATTGAAAATGAAACTTTTATAATAATCAAAACAAATGATTTTACGGTTTACCCAACCATACTTAAGTTCGATAAGATAATGGAAAAGTAAAATTATCGCTAACTTCACCCTTTGTCATTAAGACAATTTACGGTATGTCAAAAAACTTAAGTCATCTTTCTCGTAGAAAAGGACTGGACAAAAATCTGTTCGAATACATAGGCAGGGTTGCGGAAGAAAATGGTCAACTTACTAAAGAAGAAATAAGCTCTATTGCCGAAGAATTTCTCATGGGGACTGCCAATATTTATGGCACCACCAGCTTTTATGATTTTACACGCACAGAAAATGCAGGAAAGAAAATCTATGTATGCAATGGCTCCGCATGTCTTACTGCCGGAACCCAACATAATTTAAAATCGACTCTAGAAAAAAGCTTCAGTAAAGATGAAATTGGAGAAATGTGTTGCCTTGGACGATGTCATGAAAACAATGCATTTCATTTTCAAGGTCACAATTATTCGGGACCATCAATAGATAAATTAGATTCCATATTAAATGAGGCAAAATCCTACTCGGACAATTATTTTGTTAAGAATATTGGTCATCAAATTTTAACCGGGGCCCAACTTTCATTAGATGAAATTTCAAATCGATTAAAAGGTTTTCTTTCTCAAAAACCTGAAGCCCTTCTTGAAAAAATAAAGATTTCCGGTATCAGAGGAAGGGGAGGTGCCGGCTTTCCAATGGCTATAAAATTAGAAGGATGTGCAAAAGCTCCAGGTACCCAAAAATTTATCGTTTGCAATGCGGATGAAGGAGATCCTGGCTCCTATTCTGACCGATATTTACTCGAACATCAGCCTTATCTGGTCTTGATCGGATTATGGATCTCAGCTTATATAACCGGCGCTAATAAGGCCGTAGTTTACATACGGGCTGAATATCCGGAATCTGTCAAAATCATGGATCAGGCAGTACAGGATTTTATAAACCATGGATTCGTTGGCAACTCTATTTTAGGAAGTAATTTTAATTTGGATTTTAAAATTATCAAAGCACAAGGAGCATATATCTGTGGAGAAGAAACTGCCCTGCTTTCCTCGATTGAAGGTCAAAGACCTGAAGTAAGAGTAAGACCACCCTTTCCGGTGCATGAAGGGCTATTTAGAAAACCAACCGTTGTAAATAATGTAGAAACTGTTGCCAATCTCTTATTTATTTGCAGTGAAGGTGGAGAAGCTTATGCCGCTATTGGTACACCTAAATCTACAGGAACAAAACTTGTATCTCTGGATAGTGCTTTTTTTACACCTGGAATTTTTGAGGCTGACATGGGAACACCTTTAGACTTGGTTTTTAAACAACTCGGATCAGGTTTTAAAAGGGCCGTAAAAGCAGTGCACATTGGAGGGCCTTTGGGAGGATTGGTTCCAGTATCCAAAATTCCTGACCTTACGTTAGATTTTGAATCTTTTGCGCAGAATGGTTTTATGATGGGTCATGCTTCAGTAGTAAGCGTTCCCGAAGAATATCCAATGATTGAGTATTTGGAACATCTTTTTTCTTTCACTGCACATGAAAGTTGTGGAAAATGTTTTCCATGTCGTTTAGGATCAACAAGAGGTAAGGAATTGTTGCAAAAAGCCCAAAATGACCATAACTTTAAAATTGATCTCAAATTAATGGATGACCTGTTAGATACTATGAAACGCGGGTCACTTTGTGCTTTAGGTGGTGGAATACCTCTTCCGTTTTTGAATGCAATGAAATACTTCAAAGATGAATTAAGTCCTTATTTCAAATAATTTGGGACACTTTCCATTTATCCAATTAGCCTCCAAAATTATTCCTTCAGTATTTATCAGAAATTAATTTACTTCCACTTCAGATATTAAATCTTTCGTCAGATTCAGCATGATGGTATTGTATTATTCTCTATATGAAAATTCATTTTATAGATCCCAACTTGGTTTTGCACTCTATCTGAATTAATTGTTTACTTAGAATTTTTGAAGCCTGTGCAGTATTTAACTTAATTGTTCGTCGAACAATCAGAGATTGATGTATTTTTAACTCCAAATAAGATAGCTTATGAAAATTGCAAGCTTATTAACTGAATTTCAAAGCATTGAAATAAAGACTAAAACTGCTGAAATAAATGGCAAACCATATTCTATAGCTGATGGAGAGACTGTGCTTTCTTTTATCCGACGGCACCTTGGTAAGAATTATGTACCAACCCTTTGCGATGCTCCTAATCTGGAAGCTTTTGGTTCCTGTAGGGTTTGTAGTGTGGAGGTGGGACGTCCTGGAAATGGGGGACTAAGAACAGTTGCCTCCTGCCATACTCCGGTTGAAGAAAACATGATCATTATTACTGAATCTGAATCCATACAAAAGCTTCGAAAAAATATCATTGAATTGGTTCTGACAGACCACCCTTTGGACTGCTTGACTTGTGAAGTGAATGGAAATTGTGAACTGCAGGACACGGCTGCCAGAGTAGGCATACGTAAAGTAAGATACCCCGAAGGCAAGAATCACTTGGATCGCCAAAAAGACTTAAGCCATCCCTACATGACTTCTGATCTTTCAAAATGTATAATGTGTTACAGATGCGTCAGGGCTTGCGACGAAGTACAGGGTCAACTTGTCCTGAGCGTTATGGGCCGTGGTTTTGACAGTCAGATTATAAAAGGTAAAAATGAAAGTTTCTTTGATTCAGATTGTGTGAGCTGTGGTGCCTGTGCACAAGCCTGCCCTACTTCCGCTATTTCAGATGTTTTTCAATCCAAGGCTCTTGTAGGACAGGATAAAATAAGGACCATTTGTACTTATTGCGGAGTGGGTTGTAACCTGGAAGTCAGTGTTAAAAATGGGGAAATCTTGAGTATTCAAGCTCCATATAATGCCGAAGTAAACAGCGGTCACACTTGCCTCAAGGGTCGATATGCCTTTAAGTTTTATAAACATCCGGAACGACTCCAATTCCCAATGATTCGCAAAAATGGGATACTGGAAAGAGTTAGCTGGGAGGAAGCCTACGATTTTATTGCCAAGAAATTAAATGAAGTTAAAAGTAAATATGGACCAGATGCAATCGGGGGCATCTCTTCTGCCAGGTGTACCAATGAAGAAAACTATCTGATGCAGAAATTCATCAGAGCGGTTATTGGAACAAACAACATCGATGGTTGCGCCAGAGTGTGCCACTCTCCTACGGCGCTTGGAATGCAAAGGACTTTCGGAACCGGCGCTGCCACTAACTCAATTGAAGATTTGAAATATACCAATGCCATTATGGTTATTGGTGCCAATCCGACAGACGGACACCCTGTTACAGGTTCCAAATTGAGACAACATGCCCTAAAAGGAAAAACAACCATCGTCATAGATCCACGTAGAACAGAGATTGCCAGATTGGCCACTCATCACCTTCAGTTAAGGCCAGGGACTAATGTTGCGGTACTGAATATGATGCTTTATTACATTATCAAGGAAGGTTTAGTTGCTAAAGATTTTATTGATACCAGAACTGAAGGCTTTGAAGATTTCAAAGAAAACATCCTCAACTTAAATTTGGATGAATTAGAGACTGTATCAGGGGTGCCAAGAGAACAAGCTCGTGAAGCAGCCATCGCTTACGCGTCAGCAGGTAATGCTATGTCCTTCCATGGTCTTGGAGTAACTGAACATTATCAGGGAACCTACACGGTTATGTTAATCGCTGATCTTGCCATGATAACAGGAAACATTGGAAGAAGAGGAGTAGGTGTTAACCCTCTGAGAGGTCAGAACAATGTCCAGGGTATGGCAGATATGGGCGTGCAACCTTATCAGGGAGCTGGCTATCTTGATCTCACCCAACCAGAAATAAGAGAGAAATATTCCAAATTTTATGGGGCCGAAATGCCTCAGGAAATTGGGTTAAAAATTCCTGAAATGTACAATGCAGCAATTGCCGGGGATTTTAAAGCCCTTTGGGTCATGGGTGAAGACATGGCGCAATCAGATCCGAATACCCACAAAGTAATAAAAGCACTTGAATCTTTGGAACTATTAGTTGTTCAGGAACTTTTTATGACTGAAACTGCTAAATATGCTCATGTGGTATTGCCAGGAGCATCTTTCTTAGAAAAAGAAGGAACTTTCACTAATGGGGAACGAAGAATCCAAAGAGTTAATCAAGTGGTAAAGCCAATTGGTGAAGCAAAAGTTGATGGCCAAATAGTTGTCGACATCATGAACCGGATGGGCTATTCACAACCAGATTACTCAGCTAAAAATTTACTAGAAGAAATTTGCCAGATCGTTCCATTCTTTGCTGGTGTAAAGTGGGATGAATTGGGAGTCAATGGAAAACAATGGCCTGTACTCCCGGATGGCTCGGATACAAAAATTCTTCACAAAGATGAATTCAAACGAGGTAAAGGAAAATTCGTTTTCAAAGGTTATGTTGAAAGTCCGGAAATATTAAACCATGCTGATGAATTTCCATTTATACTTACTACCAACCGCGTATTGGAACATTACAACGCCGGAACAATGACTCGCAGAACTGGAAATGCAAATATTATTACAGAAGACATTTTGATGGTTAATCCCAATGATGCGAAAAGGTTAAATATACTGGAGGAAGACATGGTTTATTTGGAATCAGCCAGAGGAAATGTAACTATAAAGGCGCACATCACAGATGAAGTCAAACCTGGTATTTTAAGTACAACATTCCACTTTCCAGAACTTATGCTCAATGTCGTGACATCTGATGTGAGCGATGAAATAGCCATGTGCCCGGAATATAAAGTTGTTTCTTGCAGAATAAAAAAATTATAACCGATTTACAAAAGTATACTATATAGGTTTTCCTGAATAATGTCTGATTTATTGAACCAATAAATGATCAGGTCCTCTTTCAGAAAGTTGTATCGTGGATTCCTTGAATGTTAGTATTAATATTATTTAGTAAAATGTTGCACCAGCCTTGTAAGAGTTGATTATAAATCGGTCGAATTAATTGCAAAACTTACAATATAAAATATGATGAAATTGGTTTAGCAATCTATTAAACAAAAATTAATAGATGGCAATTTACCAATCTATGTCTCATTGTCCTTAATTTGAATTTCCAAATTTTTTGATTTTCAAAAAGACCTTTTGTTTCTTTCTGTATTTGATAGTAATTTTAAATAACTTGTCATATTCACCATCTTCTATAATTACTGTTTTGTTGGTTAGCTGTTTTATCATGATAGGAATTGTGTTAGAATGTCCAACTACCAGAAAGTTTTTTCCTCTTGAGGAAATTAATTTATTGGAAAGCAAAATTAGACTGGATGAATCAGTTTTATATAATTCAATTTGCTTGTGCAATATATTCCCCAATGGTTTTACGGTTTCTTTGGTCCTTATGTAATCGCTGGAATATATGTCATCAATTTTCTTTGATCGCATAATATAGGTGAGTTCCTGTGCTCGCAATTTGCCATCTTCTGATAGTGGACTTTCGACTTCTTTATTTAGTTTTTCTGCGTGTCTTACCAGATAAATATTTGTTTTAGAAACACAAGAAAAAAATATCGGAAAGATAATGATACCTGATATTATCTTCATTTTATAAAAAGTATTTAAGATTGAATAATACTTTTCTATTTTAATCCAACCTGAGCACTGATTTCTAGCATCCGGTCTATTGATGACCTTGCATCCCTGATAACTTGTTCAGATAAAGTCACTTCAGGAAGTTCATACTTCATACACAAATAGAGCTTTTCCAATGTATTTCGTTTCATATGTGGACACTCGTTACATGCACAAAGATTATTTGGCGGAGCAGGAATAAAAACTTTCTCAGGGCAAACCTTATGCATTTGATGAAGGATTCCTGCCTCAGTTGCTACAATGAAGGTTTGACAAGAATCTTGTTGTACAAATTTCAACAACCCACTGGTTGAACCAATATAATCAGCAAGTTTTAAAACAATTTCTTCACACTCCGGGTGCGCTATAATCTTTGCTTCCGGATGCTGATGTTTTAGTTTTACTATTTTCTCATGTGAGAATATTTCATGAACCATACACGCACCATTCCACAATATCATTTTTCGACCAGTCTCTTTCTCCAAATAGGCACCAAGATTTTTATCCGGTGCAAAAATGATTCCTTTATCCCTTGGAATGCTGTTGATAATATGCTTTGCATTAGAAGATGTACAACAGATGTCTGTCAGGGTTTTTAGTTCTGCAGTACAATTCACATAACTTACAACGATGTGGTCTGGAAATTTTTCCTTGAATTTTGCAAAAACAGGTGCTGGACATGAATCTGATAAGGAGCATCCGGCTTTTAAATCCGGGATAACAACCTTTTTTTGCGGTGACAAAATTTTTGCCGTTTCTGCCATAAAATGGACGCCCGCAAAAACAATCATATCTGCCTTTGTTCTGGCAGCTTCTTGAGACAATTGCAAACTATCTCCAACAAAATCTGCAATATCCTGTATGTCTGAGTCTTGATAATAATGTGCCAATATGACAGCATTCTTCTCCTTCTTAAGCTTCCTGATTTCTTCAAATAAATCCAATTCTGGATCCAAATCTAAATCCAGAAAACCCTTTACATATAAATCCTTTTCGGCAACATTTAATTTTAACATGTTTGCTTAAATTTTGCAAGGTTAAACATTCTCCTTTTTCTTCACCATGGTAAGAATAGAAGCTATGGCAACTGAATCACCTGTTTCATCATAAACATCAACTACCCACTTTACAATTCCCTTGGCAATATCTTCCTCGCTTTTTTTCTCTTGTTCAATTTTTTCTTTTACGATTAATTTTACACCAATGGTCATTCCTGGATATACCGGCTTTATAAAACGACATTCGTCAATTCCGTAATTGAGTAAAACAGGTCCTTTCTTTGCATCCACAAACATCCCTGCAGCCTTTGACAATATATAATACCCATGAGCCACCCTACCTGTAAAAATAGTACCCTCTAATGAGGTAATATCCATATGAGCATAAAAGTGATCTCCACTTAAATTCGCAAAATTGGTTATGTCAGCTTCGGTTACCGTATGTTTTGCTGTTATCCAAAGGTCACCAACCTGAAGCTCTTCAAAATATTTTCTAAACAGATGAATTTCACTTTCATTGGTATCAGCACCATTCTGATAGGTCTTGCTGATTTTGGTAATCATACTTGGAGACCCCTGAATTGCTGTTCTCTGCATATAATGCTTAATACCACGTAGTCCACCCATCTCCTCTCCTCCTCCTGCACGACCCGGTCCACCATGAACCAACAAAGGCATAGGAGATCCATGACCTGTGCTTTCTTTCGCACATGACTCGTTCAACACCAATATTCTTCCATGGTAAGCAGCAGAACCGATAACATAATTGGATGCAATATCCGGATTTGAAGTGATGATAGAACTTACAAGTGATCCTTTTCCTAACTTAGAAATTGAAATTGCTTCATCAATGTCCTTATATGGAATCAAAGTGCTTACTGGACCAAATACTTCAATTTCATGGGATTGAAGATAATCAAAAGGTCGTTCATTTAACATAAGAATTGGGGACATAAATGAACCGCAACTTGCATCTACCCCAACTAAATTTACCATATTTAAATCACCATATACAATCGGTGTTAATTTAGCTAGATCTGCCACCTTTTCTTTAACTTCTGACAATTGTGTCCTTCCAACCAATGCGCCCATTCTTACTTCTTCATTGAGCGGATTTCCAATTATGGTTTTCTCAAGCCTTAGAGCAAGAGCCTTTTTGACCTCATCTAAATAATTTTCGGGTACAATTAATCTTCTAATGGCCGTGCACTTTTGGCCACACTTAGCAGTCATTTCTCGATGAACCTCTTTAATAAAAATATCGAAATCCGGAGTCCCTGGTTTGGCATCCAAGCCTAACACCGAACAATTCAATGAATCTGCTTCCATGTTAAAAGGAACAGACTCCTCGATCATTCTGGGATTTGCACGCAACATTCTTCCAGTCGTCGCAGATCCTGTAAAGGTGACCACATCTTGACTGGTTACATTGTTTAATAAGTCCCTTGCAGAACCACAGATTAATTGCAAGGAGCCTTCTGGTAAAATTCCTGACGCAATGATATCTTTTACCACGACTTCAGTCAGATAACTACTTACGGTGGCTGGCTTTACGATGGCTGGCATTCCTGCAAGCAAGTTAACAGATATTTTTTCCAGCATTCCCCAAATTGGAAAGTTAAATGCATTGATATGTATGGCCACACCTTCCTTCGGAACCAACAAATGATGACCAATGAAAGTGTTTGACTTCGATAGTGGAGCCAGGTCCCCGTCCAAACAGAAGGATTGATTTGGTAACTTACGTCGCAGACTAGCATAAGCAAACAATGTTCCGATTCCTCCATCGATGTCAATCCAACTATCTGCTTTGGTTGCACCAGTTTTATAACTTACGGCATAGTAAGCACCTTTTTTCTCTGTGAGAAATAATGCCAATGCTTTTAACATTCTTCCTCTTTCTTGAAAAGTCATTTTCCTCAATGCGGATCCACCAAATTTCCTGGCATAATTCAGCATTGCATTAAAATCCAATCCATCTGAAGAGGCATAAGTGATTATTTCATCATTGACTGCATTAATTAATGGAATTCCATCCCCATCTCCTTCAATCCATTTACCAAGACTGTAGTTTTTCAATTTCATGTTACTTGAATTTAATTGTATTCCAAGACAAATATAAATGGACAGCAATTCAGTCCAACTCAAATATTTACTAAAAGATAAATAAATCTTCGCTAAATCTCAATGCCAAACTGCTTCAAATGATGAACAGCATGCTTGTATAATAATGCTACGTTTTGTTCAAAATTTAGATCGCCAAAAAATGGGTTGCGAATCTGCAATTTCTCATTGGCAGCGTAAACTTCAAACATGTAATTTATCTCGTTTTCCAATTCATGTATGGCATCTTCAAAATGCATATGTTGAATAGGGTCTGGACGTTCCCCCATGAGGGCGTTTTTAGTGTTTTCTTTAAATGGAATATCAGACATTATGAAAGCCTGTAACTTATCCAATCTCTCTAATGGTGTAACAATTTCTCTAATACCAATCTTCCCATTTGCTACTTTGAAAGAACCTATCATGTGCTCAACCATTTCATGTGCATTCATAACGCCCCAATTCCCTTTAGCATTTGGTGCAAGTTTTCTCAAATGCTTGGAAAATTCTTCTCGTAAAAATGCTGCTTTATTCATAATCCTATCTAGAAAATTTGGCTGTGGCTTGTTGAGATCTTTTAAGTCTTCTTACATGTTAAGCCCACCACATACGCTTAACACCTGACCAGTTATGTAACTCGATTGTTCAGATGCCAGAAATGTTACCACATCAGCCACTTCTGATGCTTGAGCCAATCTTCCAAGTGGTATATTTTTAAGAAAATTTTCTTTTGTCTTTTCATCAAGTACATGCGTCATTTCCGTCTCAATAAAACCAGGAGCAATGGCATTGCAGCGTATATTTCTGCTGGCTACTTCTTTAGCTACTGATTTTGTAAAACCAATCATGCCCGCTTTAGATGCAGCATAATTTGCCTGGCCTGCATTACCAAAAATGCCTACCACCGAAGTAATGTTGATGATGCTTCCACTGCGTTGCCTCATCATTTGAGTTACTGCAAATTTGGTTAAGTTAAATGCAGATTTAAGATTGATATTCATCACCTGGTCCCATTGTTCTTCAGTCATTCTCATGAGAAGATTGTCCTTGGTTATCCCGGCATTGTTCACCAATATGTCCAATCCACCAAAATCTGCAACGACTTGTGTAATCAAATCTTTACTCGCTTGGTGATTCGATGCATCTGAAGCATAGGCTCTTATTTTTACTGGGTAAATTTCCAGTTTTGAAATGAGCTCTTGTGCTTTCTCAGGTGAACTTAAATATGTAAAAGCGACATTGGAACCATTTTTTGCAAGCTTTTCAACAATTGCCGAACCAATGCCCCTACTGCCACCAGTTACGAGGGAAACCTTGCCGGGAACTTTACACATACTTTTTTTTTAAGCGTATTGGAATTGATTTTTCTAATTATTTATTGTGGTCTTCGACTCTTAAAATTACTTTTATTTCTGGGTTTGTTATAATGCTTCTGATTCTTTCCTCCACCTTTATAATTATTAGGTCTGATCTTTTGATGTCTGGTATAGTTAGTTGCCACTTCCAACACTGTCTCCTCAGGTATTTCGAGCACTCCTTTACTCATATTGAACAAATCCTCCTTTATAATTTCATCGCTGACGTAATGTTCCTTATTCCAGTTTTTAAAAGCCATTTTCATATAACTTGCAATGATTACTGCAAAGGCCATTTTCTTTTTTGGGTCTTCAAGAGTAATAGCCTTTTGAATCATGGCATTCACATAATTCCCATAATGACGGTTTCTCTCCAATGCATGTGGATATTCAATTTTTTCAGGTATAATGATATCGTTTTCAGGAGTAGGAATAATTCCTGTTGGAGGAATAACATCAATTTTATATTGGGCAATTCTGAAAAAATGATGCCATAACTTCTTCCGGTGTTCTTCAAAGTTCCTGTTATAGGGAGTCATTATTTGCATGAGCTCAATGACCGTTTCAGCAAATGACTGACGATATTTTGGATCTTCTATTGCCTTACAATGAAGCACAAGATCTTGGACCATACGCCCATACTCAGGCATTATTAATTCATCAAGAGAGGTGTTATAAACAAAATGTACATCCTGCATAAATAATTTCTTTATTCTACTGTTACTGATTTGGCTAGGTTTCTTGGCTGATCAACATCACAACCTCTCAAGACTGCAATGTGATAGGATAAAAGTTGAAGGGGAATTACAGAAAGTAAAGGAGTTAATGGTTCAATTGTTGCCGGAATTTCAATACAAAAATCTGCGATTTTTTTAATCTCGTGATCACCACTTGCAACAATTGCAATTACAACTCCTTTTCGCGCTTTTACCTCCATAATATTGGAGACGATTTTTTCGTAAGCACTCTTATTGGTCGCAATTACAATAACAGGCATATTCTCATCTATTAGAGCTATTGGGCCATGTTTCATTTCTGCAGCTGGATAACCTTCCGCATGTATATAAGAGATCTCTTTCAATTTTAGTGCTCCTTCCAGAGCCACAGGAAAATTATATCCCCTACCCAAATAAAGAGCATTGTTGGTATTCTTAAATTTCTCAGCCAGGCTTGTGATATCATCGTTGGTATAGAGAACTTGGGATACTTTTTCAGGTATCTGAGCCAATTCTGCAATAAGCTGGTGATAATATGAATTACTAAGTGAACCGTTTTTATGGCCAAGAACAATTGCCATAAGTGATAACAATGTAACCTGACCTGTAAATGCCTTGGTAGAGGCAACTCCAATCTCAGGACCACAATGAATATAGGAGCCTCCGTGCGTTAAACGTGCGATAGAAGAACCTACTACATTAACTACCCCATAAACAAGTGCTCCCTTTTCCTTGGCCAGCTCTGCTGCTGCCAGTGTATCTGCAGTTTCTCCCGATTGAGAAATCACAATGACCACATCTTGTGGACCTAGGATGGGATTTCGGTATCTAAATTCTGAAGCATATTCAACCTCAACAGGAATTCTTGCCAACTCTTCAATTAAATATTCGCCAATTAGAGCTGAATGCCAGCTGGTACCACAAGCAGCAATAATGATCCTCTTTGCATTCGCTATTCTAATGGAGTGTTCTTCCAAACCTCCCAACCTGGCCCAACCCTCAATGGCACTTAGTCGCCCCCTCATGCAATCTGAGATAGTTTGTGGTTGTTGGTAGATCTCTTTCAACATAAAATGGGCAAAACCACTTTTCTCCAATTGATCAATACTCATATCCAATTCATGAATTATGGGCTCTTGAACTACTTCATTAGTAATGGTGGTCACCTCAATTCCATTTATTCTGGAAATCTCTACAACCTCCTCATCATTTAGATAAATTACCTTATTCGTGTATTGAATTATTGGAGAGGCATCTGAAGCTAAAAAATATTCATGTTCTCCGATACCTACTACCAATGGACTGGATTTACGAGCCCCCACAATTATATCCGGTTGGTTTTGGTCCATCACAACAATTGCATAAGCACCAATTACTTTAGTTAGTGCTTTTCTAACTGCATCTCCCAGACCGAGATTCTCCCTTTGTTGAATCTCCTCAATTAAATGAACCAAAACTTCAGTATCTGTTTCACTTTGGAATTGGTGACCTAATCTTCTGAGGGCTTCTTTAATGGTGGCATAGTTTTCTATGATCCCATTATGGATGATTGACAATCTACCCGAACCTGAGGAGTGAGGATGGGCATTTATATCATCTGGCTTACCGTGGGTAGCCCAACGAGTATGACCCATTCCAAGGGTTCCTTTTGGATGGTTATCCTTGGTAAAATCTATTAATTCCTGAACTTTTCCCTTCTTTTTGAAAACCTTTATTTCATGATCAAGAATGGCTATTCCAGCACTGTCATATCCCCTGTATTCAAGTCTTTGCAAGCCCTCAATAAGGATTGGGTAAGCGTCTTTAGTTCCGATATAAGCAATAATTCCACACATATTAAGTGTAAATATAATGTGTTTTGTGTTTATTCTGAGTATACAAGCCTAAGTTTTGCAGGATATTTTGAGTGTCGATTTCCATAGAGAACCACCCTTTGCGCCGACTCAGTTTTGTATAGAGGACTGATGATTAAATCAAGACCTTTCTTTTCTTTCACGCTCTTTTGAAAATGTGCAGAAATATTTAACCTGTAGCGGTAGACACTATTGCCATTTTCAACAATTCTTACAGGATTTCCTCCACAAATTGATAAATATTGACTTAAGTTGGTTAAATCCCTGGACAAATTTCTTCCAATTACATAATCCCTGATATCTTCTTCTTTTCCTGAACTCAAGTCCTGTAAAAATAACAATCCTGTGGGTTTATACCAACTTAAATTGTCCCCGGGAAGTTCAGCCACAAAGAATTCAAGTACTGCAAAATTTAAAAATTTATTTCCCCAACTTGAATCATAAGGCATTTGAAGTCTGGCATCACTCCCGCTCATCCCCTGAATAAAGAAAAGGCTATCTCCAGAGGTTTGGCCACTTATAAATAACCCGGCAGGACTGGATGAATTGTCAACTTTTATATGTGGTGCTTTAACTGCAAAATCTCCCATATTAAATACAAACTGACCTTGAGTAGTATCATTTATTTGATAGTAAATGGTAATTCTACTGTCACTGTTAGCGGGGTTTAATGCCATCATGGAAGCCTCCTGACTTGCTACTAAGCCTATACCAGGAAATAGGTAAATAAAACTATCTACATTGGTAAACACAGTATCAGGCATTTTGCGAAGAATATCCATAAATACTGAAGTGTCCAACGGAATCCTTAATTGCGGAAAAAATGATGAGGTCACATTGTTTTGTGTAACTTTCACAGAATCATTGCGATTTGGAATAAATTGTTCCAATACTCCCAGTCGAGTTGATTTAAGCCTTGCTTTAAAATCTGAATAATATCTAGTTCTTTGATCTAAAGGCTCGTCCAATTGAAACACTTCTATTTTTTGAAGTTTTGTAGGATCACCATAAAATTCAACAGTATCATATCGAATACTTAATACTACTGAATCAATTTTGTTGGTTAAAAAACTCCTTTCCTTGGTGGGTATAAACCTAATCTGACTATAAAACTCTGCTTCCACTTTACCAAAAATTGGGTCATCCATTTTGCCCAGTAAAAACGTGCCTGGCAGACCTGCATAGGCTGTTAAAAGGGAATCTTGTTGATATGGCTTCATGCTGAAGCTGAAAGTGTCCACACCTTTGGCATTAACCCACTCGTCAGAAATCAAATCTGTTCCAAGAGTCTCATTTTTATCACATGAAACCAAGGAGAAAAATACCATTGCAACTAACAAAACGCACTGCCCAATTGGTAAAACTAGGCCTTTCTTAAAAATTCTTAGATTCATCTGACAATAACGATGTCTAGGATAAAATAGTCTTGTAAAAATCAATATAGTCTGGCAAATAATTTTCTGCCGGGGTTTCGATAAATGGTTTATTCAAGCTATCAATAGCTAATTTAAGATTTTCTGAAATCTCCTGCGTCCCCTGAATGATTCCGTCAGCAAACTGGATGGCTCCCTTTTGCAAAGTAATTCCGGTTCCATTCTTAAATGGGCTAAGCTGATCGGCTTTCAAATTATTAATCGCGGCCTTTTTAAAGAAATCATCATTAAAATTTGATTCTAAACTCTTTTCATACAAAGAAAAGATAACCTTCGACTGCTTAAACACGGGGTCATTTTTATATACCGTCTTAAGATAAAAAGGAATCAAACTAGTCATCCAACCATGGCAATGAACCACATCCGGCGCCCATCCAAACTTTTTAACAGTCTCTATAGCCCCCTTACAAAAGAAGATCATCCGATCCTGATTATCTTCAAATGGTTGACCACTTTCATCTTCAAAAACATACTTCCGCTTAAAAAATTCATCATTATCTAGAAAATACACTTGAATACGAGAACCCGGAAGAGAGGCAACTTTAATGATTAAGGCATAATCGTCATCATCAATGATGATGTTCATTCCACTCAATCTAACTACTTCATGTAAACGGTGTCTTCTTTCATTTATAGTCCCAAATCTTGGCATTAAAATCCTGATTTCCATCCCACTGTCCTGTGCAAAAGCTGGAAGTTTTTGAATCAAGGATCCTATGCCGTCTTGATCTAAATAGGGGTCCATTTCTTGTGTTATGTATAAAACTCTGTTTTTACTCATGGTTTGATTAACATGCAATATCCAAAAACGGAGTGCAAAAGTACAACATTTTAAGCATAAAGTCTAATACTTAACCATTAGAATTGACCTAATTCTCTGAAAAACAATGAAATAGTTCTCTAAGCTTTCAATTCTTCCGTTATTATATTAAAACAATTTTAGATAGGAATTTGTCCTAATAGTGGCTTTTAACTAGAAAGTCAAATTGAAATTACCCTTGATTTTGGATCTCTATTTGATTTTGAAAGGGATTTTTCCCTTTTTAATTTCTTAAATAAAAGTTTCCAGGTAGAATCACAAAAAATTCAGCAAAACTCTAAATCTTAAAAACTAATTCTGTTTATTTCCTTCGCAAGAATTTCTGGAAACTCATTGGGAGAACAACTAAATACTGGAAGACCTAAGTCGGCAAGCTTTTGCCCCACAGTAATGTTATACTCGGGTTGGCCCTCATCATTTAATGCAAGAATACAGTGCATTTTAAGTTCGAGTTGTATAAGTGTGGACATTATCCCAAATAGGTCCTTGTGTTTTCCTCCATCATCAAGATCTGAAATCAAAAATAGAATCGTTTTTGAATGTCTGTTTAATTTTTGGTGCACATAATTTAGTGCCATTCCTATGTCCGTTCCTCCACCCATCGGAACACTAAACAAAATATCTACTGGGTCCTTATATAATCCTGTTACATCCGTAATCGAAGTATCGAAAAAAATTAGATGTGTCTTTATACTCTTTAATGAAGCTAATATTGATCCTATAATACTTGCATAAATTGCACTACTGATCATTGATTCGCTTTTATCAATCAGCAAAACAATCTCTGGCAATTGATTTCCTCGATGATACCCATACCATCTTTCCGGAATAACCTTTCTACTGCTAGTTTGGTAGTGTTTCAAATTTGATCCTATAGTTTTTTTCCAATCAATCCTGGCGTGTTGGGGATTGATTACTTTGCTTCTTCCAGTCAAAGCTGATCGTATAGCACTTGAAAGTTTAGGCTTTAACTTTTTTTCTGTCTCCTCCACCAACTTTCTAATGAGAATTTTGGCCACTGCTTTTGTTTTGTCCGGAAGTAACTCGTGCAATGTCAGTATGGAGGAAACCATATGGATGTTTGGTTCTATTTTTTCTAACAACTCAGGTTCAAGTAGCATTTCTTTAATACCCTGACGTTCCAAAGCATCTTGTTGCAACAATCGAATAACACCAACTGGAAAATGTGTCCTGATGCCGTCTAACCATCTTCTTATTTTGTGCTGGGTTTTACCCATCCCAGCAGCTTTCTCTTCTGAATAAACTTGTGACAATAACTCCTCCACGGCAGTCTCCTCCGTCGATAAATTGATTTCTTCATCCCGAAGTCCTTTCTTGCCAAGGACCATGGTCCAACGGTTATTCATATGGCTGCAATGTAATGACAAAACGATTAATTTCAGTCTGTTACATCTTTTAATAAATATATTGATTTTTTCTTACACTCAACCTATTGATTAGTCTTGACACAAACAACTTTCAAAGGATTATTCTTCCTGTCATCCGCATTACTTTTGTGTTGACAAACCTGTCTTTAAAACTAATTCTTCAGGACTAATAAATATTTTTAAATTGGTTTATCCATTCAGGACGTAAATCAATTATTCTCTCTGGTTTATTAATGATTGTGTAGATGACAAGTGCCGAAGAATTAATCTCCGTTTGGCCTAGCCAACTTTTAATACCATCCAATCCCTGAGGACAAATATCATTTGCTAGGTCCACAATAAAATCTTCACAACCAATAAATTTGATATCCTTCGATTCAACTAGAATACAAGCCCATTCATAAAGAGCCGGATTATAATAAAGCTCAGGTGCAAAAAATGACATTTTGAGTTGCTCCATTGATAATATTACCAAACCATCTTCATTATGATGCTCCGATACATGCACCCATTCTTGTTGAGGCGTCATAAATGGATGGGCATAAAGGGCAGTTCTTGCATATCTTTTGTATAAATCCCTAAATTGATAAATTTTCAATTGAACAGCTGGTATCAAAACCATCCACTTTATTTCTTCATGTACTTTTTCTGGTCCCATCAGAATAAATTCATGATAACTGACGGATTTTGCTAAGCGGTGGAAAAATTCAGCTCTTGAATCAACGCTCATTTCATTGATAAATGGGCAAAAGTCTGAGAGCCACTTTTTTTCAGTTGGATCAAGGTCGATTCTGAATTTTTCATACCAAAAATCATTTATTTGATTCTGAAAAATAAAGATCCCCACGCCAAGCACTACAAGTGGAATTAATATATAAGCATTTGGTTCAGAACCACTATAGCTCCAGATAAAGTACAACACAGTAATGATTAAGACAGGCAAAAGAAAATATCGGTAAGGCATCTTATTAGTAAAATTTAGAGCACGGGTAAAAATAATTCAAAAAACTCTATATTTGCGTCCCCTTAGTCATAATAACCAAGGTGTGGAAGGTACCTTAGCTCAGTTGGTAGAGCAACGGACTGAAAATCCGTGTGTCCCTGGTTCGATTCCTGGAGGTACCACAAAATTTGAATCCTGTCCATTAAGTGGCAGGATTTTTTATTTGCTGGGGGGTGGATGTTAATGTATACTGAAAAACCGCCACCCTTTATCTCAATTTTTATCTTTGTGCTATGAGTCGGTCGATCACAATTTACAACAGTCTTTCCAGAGAAAAAGTACCCTTTAAACCTATTGTTGAAGAAAGAATAGGTATGTATGTCTGTGGGCCAACTGTCTACAATGACGTCCATCTTGGTAATTGTAGAACCTTTGTGTCATTTGATATCATTTACAGGTATTTACTTTTTGCTGGATTTAAGGTGCGATATGTCAGAAACATCACTGATGTGGGTCACTTGTTGGATAATGGAGAAGATCGCATGGCAAAAGGTGCCAGATTAGAGCAATTAGAACCCATGGAAGTTTCCCAGAAATATACCAATGGGTTCCATGAAATGATGAGGATTTTTAACACTCTTTCTCCAAGTATTGAACCTAGGGCTACTGGCCATATTATCGAGCAAATAAAAATGATTGAAGATATCCTTGCCAGAGGATTCGCTTATATAAAAAATGGTTCTGTCTATTTTGATACCCCAAAATTTATTAATGATGGATATCCTTATGGACAACTAAGTGGTCGAATTGTAGAAGAACTCGTCGCTGAATCCAGAGATAACCTAAAGAATCAAGATGAAAAGAATCACCCAGCTGATTTTGCTTTATGGATAAAAGCTTCTGAAGAACATATTATGCGCTGGGAATCACCTTGGTCAGTAGGCTTTCCTGGCTGGCATTTGGAATGTTCTGCAATGAGTACCAAATACTTGGGTGAGACTTTCGACATCCATGGAGGAGGTAATGACTTGAAATTCCCTCATCATGAAAATGAAATTGCGCAAAGTATGGGTTCCTGCGGACATCCTCCGGCAAATTATTGGTTACATACCAATATGCTCTTGCTAAACGGAAAAAAAATGTCCAAAAGTGATGGCAATACAATTAGTCCTCAGGAATTATTTACCGGAAACAGTGACCATATTAGCAAAGCCTTCTCACCAATGGTTATTAAGTTCTTTATGCTTCAGGCACATTATCGAAGTCCATTGGACATTACGGATGAAGCGTTACAAGCTGCCGAAAAGGGTTATAAAAGGTTGATGGAGGCTTTTAAGTTAGTGTGCAATTTAGACCCTGAGCTTTCAACTTCTGGAACTAAAGATCAGGAAATCTTGAGTATAATCGACCAAAGTCTAATGTACATGGATGATGACTTCAACGTTCCTAATGCTTTGGCTTCACTATTTGAATTAGCTTCTATATTAAATTCCTTCAATGACGGTCATATTAAATCCAGTGAAATTGGTCTGAATGTATGGAACCAATTGAAAACCCACTTCAATGTGCTAATCACAGATATTTTCGGACTGAAAGACGAACAAAATACCGAGGATAAAAGCACCACTAATGGTTTAATGCATCTAATTATAGATCTTCGAAAGGATATCCGCGAAAGAAAAGACTGGGCTTCAGCTGATAAAATTAGAGATAGTTTGTTTGCTTTGGGTATACAGCTTAAAGACGGCAAGGATGGGACTTCTTGGAAAAAAAATTGATAGCCATATTTGCTTCAATAGATTCTTATTTCGAGATAAGTTCCTGATTTTCTTTCTAATATTATTTTACAACTGCTGCTTTAACAAGTCAAATAGATCGGTAGATCATGCCCCTGAATTTGATAACATTGTATGGCTCAATGGCCCTGAGCAAAAAATCACCAATTTGGTTGGAAAAGTAGTGCTTATCCGTTGGTGGACTGATGAGTGTGAATATTGTGTCCAGACGTCGCCCAGTCTAAATAATTGGAATTCAGAACTTCAGGACTCAGGATTGGTGATTATTGGAATGTATCACCCAAAACCTGGTCCTCGAGACGTTGAAATAAATGAAATCTACAAATATATCCGGGAAAAGAATTTTCTTTTCCCCATTGGCATTGATTCTGAATGGAGAAATCTACAAAATTATTGGCTTCGGTATGGCCCAAAAGCCTTTACTTCTGTCAGTTTTTTAATTGATAAAAAAGGTAGAATCAGACATGTTCATCAAGGAGGAGAGTTTCATAAAGACACAATTGTCGGTCACGGGAAATGTTTAAAAGACTATTGGGAATTAGACAGTACCCTAAGGGTTTTGCTTGCTGAATAGTTTTTGTGCCTACCTTTGTTGGCATGCAAAAAAACATTCTTAATCAGCTACTGAAGAAAAAGAGTCTTGGTATAAGAAGTCTGGCTGTTTTAATTGATCCGGACCATCAAAAAATACGAAACATTGATGAAATTATTTCTGAGGCCAATGCCCACGCAGTTGACTACTTTTTCTTAGGTGGAAGTCTTGTACTCCAGGATCGTATGGATGAGGTGCTTAAACTTATCCGTGAGCAATCTAACATTCCAAGTATTATTTTTCCCGGAAGTGGGTTTCAGATTAACATACAAGCGGATGCTTTGCTCTTTCTTTCTTTGGTTTCGGGAAGAAATCCGGAATTCCTTATTGGAAAACAAGTTGAGGTTGCTCCCAAACTTTATAGTTCTAAAATTGAGGTAATTTCAACAGCATATTTGCTGATAGATGGAGGATCAAGTAATACTGCAAGTTATATTTCCCAGACATTACCTATTCCACATGATAAAATTGAAATTGCAGTGGCAACTGCTCTCGCAAGTCAGTTTCTGGGATTTCAATTGCTTTTCATGGATGCTGGAAGTGGGGCACGTCGCAATGTTTCGGCGGAACTTATAAATAAAGTCTCTGAGGTATGTGACCAACCTTTAATTGTTGGTGGGGGAATTAAAAATGGTGAGCAGGCCTATAATATGCTAAAGGCTGGTGCAGACGTATTGGTTATTGGAAATGCAATTGAAGAGAATCCTCTGCTCATTCGTGAAATAAGTGCTGCTGTAAAACAAATTAACGCATTGGATCTCAGGCGGGTATAAAATGAAAAAAGGACTGATTATTCGCTCAACTGGAAGCTGGTACGAACTCATTGAGGAAGTTTCTAATAATAGATACAGCTGTAGGACTGCAGGAAAAATGAAACTGTTGAAAAAAGATCTTTCTAACCCAATTGGTGTTGGAGATTTTGTCGAATTTGAACCTGAAAACGAAAATCAAGGTATTATCCATAATATTCATTCTAGAAAAAATTACATCGTTCGTCAAAGTCCAAAAAATAAACATCAACTGCACCTAATCGCTGCAAACATTGATTTGGCAGTATTGGTTACCACCTTAAAACAACCCACGTTCAAACCAGGGTTTATTGATCGCTTTTTGATCACCACAGAGCCACAAAACATTCCTGTTTTAATTGTATTTAATAAATCTGATATTTGGGAAGAATCAGAGTTGTTATTATTTGAAGAATGTAAATCAATTTATAATAATATTACATTTGGACTCTTAGAGGTATCCACTGTAACTTTAAAAAATATTGACTTACTAAAAGAAAAAATATTAGGTAAAACCTGTCTTGTTGCCGGTCAATCTGGGGTTGGGAAAAGCAGCCTGCTTAATGTATTGCAACCAGGTATAGGATTGAAAACTTCAGAAATTTCAAGCTCTAGTGGTAAAGGAACACACACCACAACTTTTGCAGAAATGTTTATTCTGTCAGATGGAACTCGTGTCATTGACACTCCCGGTATTAAAACGCTTAGTTTTAATAATCTTGAAATAATGGATGTGGCACATAACTTTAAAGAATTTTTCGAAACCTCTGTAAATTGTAGATTTGGCTCTCAATGCACACATCGAAATGAACCAGGTTGTGCTGTTAAAAGCGCAATTGAGAGCGGCCATATCTCATTTCAACGGTACCAAAATTATCTTAATCTGGTAGATGAAATTGAATCTCAAAACTACTGGGAACGAAATAAAAAATTTTAACAATTTCCTAAAAACTGGTTTTTAACTTGGTATCTCTTTGATGTCTCAGTATAGCCAATTCTATTAAATGGTCCAACAATTCAAAATAAGGAATTCCGCTAGCCTCCCATAACTTTGGATACATACTGATACTGGTAAATCCCGGCATTGTATTAATCTCATTTATTACAATTGTCCCATCAGGTTTAAGAAAAAAATCAACTCGTGCAAGGCCCTCACATTCTATAGCTTGGAAAGCTTTTATGGCTGCTTCCTGAATTGTTTGTTCTTCCTCCTTAGTGATTGAAGCCGGTATTATCAACCTGGCTCCATCTGCGTCAATATACTTTGCTTCGTAAGAATAAAATTCCACTTGAGAAACAATTTCTCCTATCAAAGAAGCTTTTGGATATTCGTTTCCTAAAATTGCGCATTCAACCTCCCTTCCTTTAATAGCCTCTTCTATAAGAATTTTTTTGTCGTATTGAAAAGCGTCAGAAACTGCAGAATCAAATTCCAATAAATTATGAACTTTATGTACACCAACCGAAGATCCTGCATTGGCTGGTTTAACAAAAATCGGTAATCCTAGTTTATCCTTTACCTCATTAAATTTCAATTTTGCCAATTCTTTTTTGTGGACACAAATGAAATCTGCAACTGGAATTCCGGCATCCCGCCACAACCTTTTAGCTACATCTTTATCCATTCCAACTGATGAAGCAAGTATGTCTACCCCCACAAAAGGAATGTCTAATGCTTTAAGCATCCCTTGAATCGTTCCATCTTCCCCGAACGTACCATGCAATATAGGAAAAACGACATCCAAATGGTTTAGTATCTGATTAGTGTTTTTATCAACTGTATTAATTAGATCATTTTGCTTTGTTATATGTATTTCAGGTGAAATATCCCTGTTTTCAACTGCTTTTAAAGCTTTGAATTCGGACAAAAATTGTTGCTCCTGCTTGAGATACCATCTTCCATTTTTATCTATGCTTATTAAAATTATATTATATTTATTTCTGTCCAGCGCTTCAATAATACTTATTGCCGAACGTATAGATATTTCATGTTCAGCCGACTTTCCGCCGAATATCACACCTAAATTAATTTTTTCCATTTCTTAAATAATCAGATTAAAAAAAATAGCTTCACTTACATATTTCAACTTAGAAATTCATACTAATTATTTTCGAATTTTCGAACATAGCGAAAACATAAATTAATTGAACTTATTTAGTCAACTGATAAATTCATTTAATTTCAATAACTCTTATTATCACCTTCTCCAAATTAATTACCCGTTTGTATTTAAGATTTAATTAACCCTATTTTAGTAAACTCACATAAAATAATTCAAATGATTAAATGAATTTATGTTCCTAACAAATTATTCTTAATGACTTAGGCAATACATTGAAATTTATGAAATCCGTCTCACCCTTATACTCTCCGTCTATATGCAAATCAGTTGGTCTGTTTAAATGAATTGTACCCTGGGATTGAGCATAAATTTTAGTCAATTCCGATTGATCAAAATTTTTTGTGAAAACATCATACATAACACCCGGAACTTGATAAAATTTAGGTTTTCTGAACAAAACAATTTCAGCCATTCCATCAGAATTACTCGAATTTGGAGAAATATAAGCTCCATTGCCTAACTGTGAGGAATTCGCAATTTCCAGTGTTAAAAGTCCCGAAAAGGTTTGATTAAGAAAATTAACTTGAATTTCAGGATATTGTGAATATCCGGTTAAACCCAATCTAAGATATGCACTAAAACCTCTACGTCCATCTTGCCCAAAAATTTTAGCAACATAGGCATCAAAACCAACACCTGCTGTATTGCAAGAAATAAAATTATTTACCTTAATTACATCACATTCAATAAAGTGTTTATTTTTTATTTTCTCAATACAAGATTCAATATTTTTATTTATTCCCATATGCCCTGCCAATCCATTACCGGATCCATTAGGAATAATTCCCAATAAATTAGTGCTAAACAACATGGGTTCTGCAATCTCATTTATGGTGCCATCTCCACCAACAGCCACAATAATTAGATCTTTTTGTAAACATAATTTCTTTACAATTTCCTTGGCATGTCCGGGATATTCAGTTACATGAATGTATAAATTCTCCCCTTCAAATCTTGCTTTGATTTTTTCAATTATACCTTCTCCCTTATAGGATCCTGACTTTGGGTTTATTATAAAATGATATTTTTCCAAAAAATGATTTTATAGGTAGCAAGCATTAACAAAAGAATTCTACAAAGATAGAACTTTTGTTGTTTGATTTAACTAATCAATCGGGATTTAGCTAAAGTCAATTGATCTGTTTCCTTATCTTTACACCTTTTATAAAAATAAGGGTTTTATGTACAAAGAAATCAAGAGCCTGAACCTACAGGAAATTGATCAGGAAATGCTCAGTTTTTGGGAGGCTAACAAAGTATTTGAAAAAAGTATTGAAAGTAAAATAGGCGCAGAAAATTTTGTATTTTATGAAGGCCCTCCCTCTGCCAATGGTAAACCGGGAATTCACCATGTTATGGGGCGAACTGTAAAAGACTTATTTTGCAGGTATCAAACATTGATTGGTAAGAAAGTTTTTAGAAAAGGTGGTTGGGACACTCATGGACTTCCAATTGAGCTAAGCGTTGAAAAAGAATTAGGAATCACCAAAGAAGATATCGGAACTAAAATTACAATTGATGAATACAATCATAAATGCCGGGAAACGGTCATGCGGTTCAAAAGTGAATGGGATGAGCTCACCCGAAAGATGGGTTATTGGGTAGATTTGGATAATCCTTATATAACCTTTGAAAATGATTATATTGAATCTGTTTGGTTCTTGTTAAAAAAAATTTACGAAAAAAATCTATTGTACAAAGGATACACCATCCAACCCTATTCCCCCGCTGCCGGAACTGGACTAAGCACTCATGAACTGAATCAACCAGGATGTTACCGTGAAGTAAAGGATGTTTCCGCCGTTGCTCTTTTTCAATTAGAGGCTGCCTTGAATCCTAATATTGAAAATAGTTTTAAGGATTTTAGTCCCATTTTCTGTGCCGCCTGGACAACCACTCCTTGGACGCTGCCTTCAAACACTGCGCTCGCCGTTGGTGAAAAAATAAAATATTGCATTGTTGAAACGTTTAACCCTTATACAAAGGCGAAAAATTATATTATTCTCGCAAAAGACCTCGTCCCTAAATGGTTTAAACCTGAAATGGAATGGACAGCAACTGGCCCTTTGCCTGAACCTATTGATAAAAACATAAATTACAGAATTGTAAGTCAGGATTTTTTTGGATCGAGTCTACAAGGCTTAAGTTACCGTCCGCTTTTTAATTATGCCAAACCAACAGAAGGGGATGCATACAAGATTTTGATTGGTGACTTTGTATCAACAGAGGAGGGGACGGGTATTGTACATATTGCCCCCTCATTCGGAGCAGATGATATGCGGGTAGCTAAAAAATATGGCATTGGCACATTAACACTTGTAGATCGACAGGGAAAATTTACTGAAGAGGTGACAGATTTCGCCCATGAATATGTAAAAGAGGATTTTCTCTCAGAAGAAGAAAAACATCACGAAAAAATAAGACTAGGTTTAGATCGCTATCTTTCAGTAGACGAGCGTATAGTAATCAAATTAAAATCCGAGGGTAAGCTTTTCAATTCTCAAAAATATGCCCACAATTATCCACATTGTTGGAGAACAGACAAACCTGTTTTATATTATCCATTGGACAGTTGGTTTATTAAAGTGACCGCTATTAAGGATCGTATGGTTGCTTTAAATAAAACTATTAACTGGAAACCAGAGTCTACAGGTGTTGGTAGATTCGGTCACTGGCTGGAAAATCTTCAGGATTGGAATCTGTCAAGGTCGAGATATTGGGGTATTCCTCTTCCTATTTGGAGAAATAAAAATGGCGATGTTGCAAAATGCATTGGTTCAATAGAAGAATTGCAGCTGGAAATTGAAAAAGCTAACAATCTTCTAAACCTATCTCAAATAATCCCACAAGATTTACACCGACCTTATATCGACCAAATTATTCTGGTAAGTGAGGATGGAAAAGAGTCTTTATCCAGAGAACTAGACTTAATTGATGTTTGGTTTGACAGTGGTGCTATGCCTTATGCCCAAATTCATTATCCCTTCTCTGGAATCAAACTTTCCTCTGAAAATTTTCCTGCTGACTTTATCGCTGAAGGTGTAGACCAAACCCGAGGATGGTTTTATACACTTCATGCCATTGCAGCGCTTGTTTTTGACTCTGTTGCATTTAAGAATGTAGTTTCAAATGGATTAGTACTCGATAAAAATGGCGAGAAGATGTCCAAAAGAAAAGGGAATGTAATTGATCCCTTTACAACACTTACCACTTACGGAGCGGATGCAACAAGATGGTATATGATCAGTAATGCAGATCCTTGGGAAAACTTAAAATTTGACTTGGAAGGCATTACTGAAGTTAGAAACAAATTCTTTGGAACTTTATTCAATACTTATAACTTCTTCGCCATCTACGCCAACGTAGATCAGTTTAAAGTTACAAATGGAAAAAATATTCCAATTGAAACAAGACCAGAGCTTGATCGTTGGATTTTGTCAAGATTGCAATCTTTAATAAAGGAATACAAAATCAATATGGACAATTACGAACCCACCTTAAGTACAAGGTTAATTGAGCGGTTTGTAAATGATGACTTATCAAACTGGCATGTTCGCCTTTCACGAAGAAGATTCTGGAAAACCGACACTTCAAATGAAAAAATTTCAGCATTTATTACGCTTTATGAATGCCTGATCTCTGTCAGTCAGCTGATCGCTCCATTTGCCCCATTTTTTGCAGATTGGTTATATAAAAATCTTATAGAAGGTTCAAATGAAAATAAATCAAATGAAATTGTTTCTGTTCATTTATCTACATTACCTATTCAAAATGATTCTTGGGTAAACCTTGACTTAGAAAGGAGAATGAATTACGCTCAAAGAATTTCATCGCTTGTACTTTCTTTAAGAAAATCTGAAAAAATTAGGGTCCGCCAACCACTCTCCAAAATTTTACTTCCTATATTAGATGAAAACTTCCAATCAGATATAAAACTTGTTGAAGACTTAATTAAAGCGGAAGTAAATATTAAAAAAATAGAATATATATCTGGGGATACTGGTGTCATTGTAAAGCGAGCGAAGCCAAATTTTAGGACATTAGGTAAAAAGTTGGGAAAACACATGCAGCAAGCAAGTAAACTTATTTCAAATTTTAGTAATTCTGAAATTGCTGAAATTGAAAATGGTTCAAATGTTCAAATTGACATTGATAATAACTTTTATCAAATTACGCTTGAAGATATTGAGATCTTTTCTGAAGATATTCCAGGATGGTTAGTTAGTTCAGATAATGATATAACCGTCGCCTTAGATATTAATCTTACTGATGAACTTATTGCAGAAGGCACAGCAAGAGAAATTATTAATCGAATTCAAAATATAAGAAAATCCAGAGACTACAATATTACTGATAGAATTCTTGTAAAACTAGAAAGTCATCCTGAAGTAGTAAAAGTCGTTACCGCTTTTAAGCAAATGATTTGTAATGAAGTACTTGCAGATGAATTAGAATTAGTAGATAATAACTTTAATGACAACATGGAATTATTTGAAGATCTAAATATCACTTACTCAATTTCTCTTAATTGATGGCGTACTTTTTTGGATTTTCAAAACAGATTTCCAAATAAAATAATTGCTTACGTTTAATTATATCTTTTCAATTACGAGAATTAGTGGATTTTTTCTTGAAAGATAAAATCTAAATGAATATTAGCCTATAGTTTACTTAGGAATTCTTTAATTTCTTGAAGACTTTTTACTTCTGTATTAATTACAAATTTGTCGTTACTAATTATTGTTTTTTCGTCAGAGCCGAGATAATAATCATGCTTCCCTTTTCCAATTACAATATAGCGAACTTCTTCCCCAACCGGTAAAGGTCCAAAACAAACTTCAATTCCGCTTCCTGAACAACAAGGCGTGATTACTGAATTTAAACTCTTAAAAACACAAAAGACCTGAAGAGTAATACTGTCGCCTCTATTGGGGAAAATAGGTTGAATACACGGTTCTGCCCTCTCAATTGTTGTAAATTTTGCAAAGTAATCAAAATTAACCCAATTCAATCGCTTCGGGAAACACTCAATTCCTATATAAACCCTCGAAGAATCTTCCCATCTAACCTTAGATACATTGTTTTGAACATTAGGATTACCATCGGCTTCTACCCAGTTGAGACCTGAAGACTTTTCCTCTCCATAAAATAATTCCATTGAAGATGTAAATGGTTTTTCATAGACTAAGCGAATTTGATAATCCATTCCATTTGCAAGCTCCAGTGTTTTATTTTCATAAAATGCCCGCACATTAAACATGCCCGCAGAAATCAATACCTCATCTCCAGAGTTTGTACCCACACTATTTTCCAACATCTCTTTTTTATTTAATACCCTTTCAACAACCACCTTTAATGTTTTTGAACCTAATTGATTACCATTAAGTACAAAAGAATTTGGTTTAAAGCTAATAAATGAACCATCATTAAAATAATAAGTAAATCCTTTGTCATTAGAAAATTGGAAAATCGCACTATTAGCTTTCAACTCATTAAAAGAATTCAATACTTTGTTTCTATCAGTAATGATTATATTGCTTTTTTCATTTTGAATAAACTCATCTATATCGCGACAAGATGAAAGAGAAAAAAAGAATCCAAACAATATTAAACTCAATCTTAAATAATATTTTAAACTTTTCATTTTATTTGTCTTTACATAGTTGACAGTAAGCCTTGCCCATTTGTTGCCTACTCAACTACCTTATTGTATAATTTAATCCCAGTTTAACATGATACGAAATATATTTTTGATTTAATATATAATCTATATTGTTAAATGTACTTATAAAATACATGATGCCAGGTTCAACGAACATTTTAATGTTTGGACTAATTCTTTTGGATACCTGAAAATTCATAAATGCAAAAATCCCAACCTTGGTTTTGAAAACCTCACCACCGGATGCACCAGCTGAGTGAACAGATTTTGGTCTAAGTAAGTTATCGAATATTATTCCTTTGTGACTTGACCATATATTGAGTCCTACTCCGGGTTGGATAGAATATCCAATATTTCCTTTATTGAATTCATAAGCCAATGAAATAGGAATATGCAACATCCTATGATAATTATTTATACTTAAGTACCTGGCACCATATATCGTATCTTTTCTTACTAACTGACTATCTGTATACACTTCTATTACCTTATAGTCGTTTGTATTTCTATACTTAAACTTTTCATGAATATGCTGATATTCTAAACCAGCTCTTAGTGCAATTTTTGAAAAAGTATAAATACCTCTTATCCCAATTATACCTGAAACCATTGAGCTTTCTGAGTTTATTCGACTTTTCCTATAATCTTGGCTTTCTGTTGTTTTGGCCGTCAACAAATATGGATTATATCCAGGTCCCGCATATAATTCTATTGCAAACCCTCTACCCTGGTTCTTATTAAAATTGTAGCATTCTGTGTGAATACCAATCATAAATTTTTCCTTAGAATCTATAATTATTTTTCCTAATTTTTGGGGTAAGAAATTCATATTAAATAATTCAGCTTTCAAAATCTGAATATTGTTTGGTGCCTCAAAATTGGGTTCAAATATTTCTCTTTTAATTGAGTTTGCAATTTTTAAATTTTTGTTTTGATTGGCGTTATTGTTTTGGCTAATATTTTTTTCCTTTTTATATCTTTTATCATTAAATGTTACATTTTTTATTCCATTCACTAAATTACTATTTATACTGGACGATTGTAATTCATTTGATAGTCTTACGTCGTCAGGTGAAGATTGTAATTGCTTCAAAATTGGATGATTACCCCTATTAGTTATTTTTACATTTCCTTTCTGGGTGTAGCTATTATCAAGATTGGATGGATTCACATTTTGAATAAACCATAATAAACTAAAAGTGCTGATTAAAAATATACCGGAATAAAAAATTGAAAAGTAAAATTTGTTTCTTTTCCTCTTCTGTGGCAAATTTTTCTGCACAGTTATCCAAATATGATCAGGAACTTTTTTTTCTTGAAAATATAATTTTTTTCTTACAATATCCATCCAATTGTTTGTCATACTGCATATTTTACTTCAGGTTGTAATTCGGTTATTTTTTTTGCCAGACAATTCTTTGCTTTGTGCATTTGTGACCTGCAAGTTGACTCTGTTATTTGAAGCATGGTTGCAATTTCATCATACCCATATCCTTCAATAACGTGAAGATTAAAAACAGTTCTGTATCCTATTGGCATATTTAACAGAAGTTCTTCTAATTCTTGATAGCTCAATCTTGATACTGCATCACACTCCACTGATACTGCCATCACGACTTCATCTTCAAAATTTACCCATTGAGCTTTTGCATTCTTAAGGCTTGAGAGACACGTGTTTACTATTATCCTCCGAATCCACGCTCCCAAATCTCCGCTTGCATTCCAACTTTCCAGGTGCACAAAAACTTTAATAAAACCATCTTGTAAACAATCTTCTGCTTGTTCCTGACTCTTGCAATACCTTTGACAAACGGCCATCATGCTTGGAGCATAACTGTCGTAAAGCTCCTTGCAGGCTTTTTGATCGCCTTTCAGACATTTACTTGCCAGAAGTTTATTATCCATCCATTAGACTTGACCGCCTGAAACTATAATTTGTTGCCTTAGAAAAGGACAAATTCAATTTAAATCAAAATTAATAGAAAACTAGTTATCCTAAATCGACCATTTTTTCAACGGTTATTGTTGATATACTATGTTCCAGAAAGCAAGCCGCTTAAGAAATTGCTAATGTTAATCTTTTGGATCAATTAATCCGGTTCAAATCCAAGAATTAGATTAAATCTAGCATAACTCTTTAAAGAGGCGTTTTGCTCAACTAACCAAGGTTTGTCAAAACCAAATCCATAATCAAACCCTAGTAAACCAAACATCGGTAAAAAGACTCTTACTCCTACCCCCGCTGATCTTCTCAGATCGAATGGATTGTATTCTTTAAAAGAATACCAAGAGTTTCCTGCTTGATAAAACGTTGTGGCATAGATTGTTGCACTTGGATTGAGTGAAAGAGGATATCTTAGTTCTGCGGTGAATTTGTTAAAAATTGTCGCAAAACCCTTATCTACCGTGTTATAATATTCATCTGTATTTCGAGCTGCAATATCTTCAGGCTCATAACCTCTCATGGCAATTATATCTCTTCCTAGAATAGCAAAATTCTGGTTATTTAATCCATTTCCACCCAATGAAACCCGCTCAAATGGAGGAGCGCCCAACTTCTTATTATAATAGCCTAACATGCCCATTTTGGCATTGAAAGAGAAAACTAATTTACTGACCAGGTTAAAATACCATTCGCCATCAAATCTCCATTTATGATATTCAACCCATTTGTATTTTTCTGTAGGTGAATCTGCCGGATTATAATCTTTTTTAAACAAGGAATATGGAAGTGTCAGCTGAGCTGATAAACTTAAACGTGAACCGGAGCGAGGAAACAACGGTTCAGAAACTGTACTTCTGGCAATTGTATGCTTGAAGGAGAAATTATAAAAATTTCCATCCCGTATGGCCACTCCGTCTACAATAAATAATGGATTATCCACCAAGGATATACGCTCAAGGTTTATAGCGCTGGTCCTGATAAAATTGTCGTCTGGCCACCTCAATTGTGAACCCAATGCAGCAGAAAATCTAAGATTAGTGAATTTACCTTGGCCGACCGAGGTGTTATCTACCTGCGTAAAAACCCCACCTAATGTAAAAGAATTTGGCTTTTTACCCCCCAACCAAGGTTCTGTGAATGAAAAATTGTATGACTGAAAGAATTTACCATTGCTCTGAGCTCTCAAGGAAAGCTTTTGCCCATCTCCCTGCGGCAATGGACTCCAAGCTGACTTTTTAAAAATATTTCTGGTAGAGAAATTATTAAAAACCACCCCAAGTGTACCAATTAATCCAAACGCACTCCAACCGGCTGATAATTCCAATTGATCAGAAGGCCTTTCCTCTACGGAATACTCGATGTCCACAGTTCCCCTTCTTGGATTGACCGGTGTATTAATTCCCATGGTTTCAGGATTGAAGAAACCCAGCGCCATTATAGCTCTTTGTGACCTGATAATATCTGATCTGCTAAACTTTTGGCCCGGTCTGGTCCTGATTTCCCTCCTTACTACATGTTCATTTGTTCGGTCATTACCTTTAATTGTAACGCGGTCTATGGTAGCTTGAGGCCCTTCAATTATTCTTATTTCAATGTCAACTGAATCCTGGTAAATATTCATTTCAATAGGCTCAGCCTTAAAAAATAAATAACCTTCATCCATATATAAACTACTCACATCTCTTCCATCTTGGCTAAAACTCAGCCTCTTTGATAAAAGGTCCTGATCATAAACATCGCCCTTTTGAATGGAAAGGACATTCTTGATTTGATCTTCTGGATACAGACTGTTTCCCTTAACTGTAATATTCCTGAAATAATACTTTTTGCCTTCTTCAATTTGAATGCTAATTTTAAGATTACCCCTCTTAGTTCTCCATATTGAGTCCTTGGTAATCTCTGCATCCCGGAATCCTTTAGAATTATAATAACCAATTAATTTTAACTTATCCTCCGTAAAATCATCTTCAATATATTTCGATTTTGAAAAAACTTGCCATAGCCGCTTTGTTTCTTTTAACTGCTTTCTGAGCTTAGTCGAACTTATATGCTCATTTCCTTTAAAAGTTATGTTGTGGATTTTTACTCTTCTTCCCTTATCAATATCTATAACAAGTCTGGCAGAGTTTTCCTTTTTTTCTTCCTTAAATTCAAAAATTTTGACTCGACAATCAAGATAGCCCTTTTGAAGATAATGGTCTTTTATTCTGTAAACAATGTTCTCTTTAACGTCTTCTGTAATAATACTGTTCTTTAACAATTGGCTGTTTACCAATTCATTTAACTCTTCGTGGGCTCCTTTTTTTACCCCTTTGAAGGAATGTTTAGAATATCTTGGTTTTTCAGTAACCTGGATTTCAAGCACTACGACATCACCCACTACATTAGAAAACATTATATCAACAGCTGAAAATAGCCTTTGCTTATAAATTGATTTTACCGCTTGGGGAATTTCTGGTCCGGGTACGGTGATTTTTTGACCTACCCTTAGCCCTGAGATTCCAATAATTGCGTTGGCATCACTATACTGGTTCCCTTTTACGTTTATAGAGCTTATTTCATATGATTTTTTATCATAATCCACATAGGTCTTCTCTTGAGCTTGGACTAAACAAAGTAAAAAGTTGAATAAAAGAAAAATATAATATTTCATAAATAAAAAATACTAAAAAATCATAACGATTAAGAGCCCTGTCTCATTGCACATGCGAAGTTATTAATAAAGAGCATGTAATGCGTCTTTTGTTGCGAATTTTAACCAGGAATTAGGTCATTGAAGGAAAATTATCCCATTTTAGATAAATAAAATTTTCCTCAGGTTGACAAATAAAATTTTCCAAATTTGAATAATTTTTAATATCCCTAAACTATAATACGGCAAAAAATTTCGAGAGTATTGAGAATTTAGCCAAAAAACATAACTAAATTACTCTCAAATCGGTTTTTGATGACAAATCTACTTCCAATAAAAACCAAAATTGTTAACATTTCAAACTTGCATTAGATTTGACATTTACTCATTTGAATAATTGAATTATAATTGTCATCGCATGTGAAAGTGAAGAACTAATTAATGCGAGCTAAGATTTTTGGTTTTGTATAGAAAAAATTTCTACAAATGAGGGGGGCCAAACATATTGTAAGTAAGGTTTTCCGTTGCTATATTTTCGATTTGAATTATGAAGTAGATAATTCCAATATTAAATATTTGAAAAATATTAACTTCAGACTAACTTTCTTAAATTATGAATTGCAATAATTATGAGTCTCTATTTTTAATAATTTTGAAGGTATTACATTTTTCCTCCAATTGCACTTGTCTGTGCGAAAATTAAAACTTTTCATTGTTATAATACACCTCAAAAATTAATGAACTTGATGAATGATTTTAAATAGAAGTCAGAGATTAAAATTATTGAAAATCCTGCACATAAAAATCATATTCTCGATCCAGATAAACAAACCTAAGAAAAATGTCTTGTGTGACAATTAAACTTGTTCATAATCTTAAGATCAGTTATTTTTGTAAAAATTTGCTTTGAGACAACTATCATTAATTAGCGCTTATCTTTTTCACCCCCTTTTCAGTTTTGTCTATACCTTCTTTTTGTTACTCTGTCTTAAGCCTCATTGGTTTGGAGTTAACCATTTTAGCCATTCTGGACTTTTGATTGTTCTTATATTAATATATACATGTATCATTCCATTAATTGCGGTGGCTCTTTTAAAGTTCGTAGGATTGATCAAATCGTTTGAAATGACTGATAAATATGATCGGATCATTCCACTGATAATTTGTCTTATTTTTTACCTTTGGATGTACATCAACTTAAAAAACGATGATAACATACCAAAAATATTCATAGCCTTCATTTTAGGTAGCATAATCTCCATTATCCTGGCATTTGTAATCAACAATTGGATAAAATTAAGTTTGCATTCTTTGGCCTTTGGAAGTATGCTCTGTTTTTGGTTGACAATCAGAATATATTTTTGCCAGGATGGAGTATATTATTTTAGATTTTCAAACATGAAAATTTCAGAATTTCATCTGAATTATTTCATTGGGCTTTTAGTTTTGCTTAGTGGATGGGTTGCAAGTTCTAGAATTCTACTTGGTGTGCATAATTTAAAGGAAGTTTATTTGGGCTTTATTATTGGTTTTATATCTATCTTGTTGGCAATTTCATATACTTTTTAGTATGAACAACTTAGAAGAAATCATTCTCAAAACCTGGGACAATCGTGACCTTTTAAAGGAATCTCAAAATGTATCTGCCATCCAGGAAGTGATAAGACTCTTAGATACTGGAGCAATAAGGGTAGCAGAACAACTCTCTCCTGGTATTTGGAAAGTTAATGAATGGATCAAAAAAGCAATTTTACTTTATTTTCCCATTTCAGAGAATAAAGTTATTAATGCTGGTGATCTCAGTTTCTTTGACAAAATTCCAACGAAAACTAATTATGAACAACTCGGGGTGAGGGCTGTTCCTCATGCCATTGCTCGTTATGGAAGCTTTATAGAACGTGGAGCAATTTTAATGCCTTCCTATGTAAATATTGGTGCTTATGTTGGTTCTGGATCCATGATTGACACATGGGCAACAATTGGATCATGTGCCCAAATTGGCAGAAATGTACATATTGCTGGTGGTGTTGGAATTGGCGGTGTTTTAGAACCTCCACAAGCACAGCCTAACATAATTGAAGATGATTGTTTTATAGGTTCAAGATGCATTATTGTAGAAGGTGCGGTAATAGAAAAAGAAGCTGTTTTAGGCGCAAATGTTGTAATTACTGCTTCAACTCATATTATTGACGTGTCAGGTCAAGAACCTGTTCATTATAAAGGAAGGGTTCCTGCCCGTTCAGTTGTAATTCCTGGTTCGTATCCAAAAGAATACCCAGCGGGAACATTTCAAATTCCTTGCGCTTTGATTATAGGAAAAAGAAAAGAAACCACAGATAAAAAAGTTTCTCTTAATGATGCCCTAAGAGATTATGGAATTGGTCAATAATTAATATCACTCAACATGTCGCTTCAATCGGAATTTAATGACTACAGAAGTAAAATGAACGATGTACTTCTGTCCCATGATAACCTACCTTTAAAGAGATTTTTTTCTCTTGATCATCAAATGTACCAGGAGGGTTCCCTTACAGTCAAAACAAAAGAATTGTTAGGTTTAGTTGCGTCCATGGTTTTGAGATGTGATGATTGTATTAAATATCATCTTGGCAAATGTTACGAACTAGAAGTTACTACTGAAGAAATCTACGAAGTCTTTGCAATTGCAAATATGGTTGGTGGTTCAATTTGTATTCCTCATACACGACGTGCGGCAGAATATTGGGAAGAGTTAATTTCTTCAAAATAGTTAAGTCAAGTTTGATAAAATAGAATTTCGTCGCTATGCGAATTTAACCTATTGTGTCGACCAATTAGCCAACTTGTAAATTTCTAATAATAAAAAAGCCCAAATTTGCACGGCGCAAATTCAGGCTCTTTCGACTAAGGTCTCAAAATAAGAAAACTACGTTCTTTATCAAAAATGCAAAAGCACTTTGAATTCTATCTTTAAATTGACTTTTGGCATCAACCAAAACCCAATCATTAAACATCAACTTTATAATTACTTATAGGGGTGTCAATAACTTTTAGAGACACTGCCTCCGGGATTTGCTGTAAAATTATAATACATATTTAAGAAAATCAAATATTTGAACTAAAATATTTAAAAAAATTTTATATATAATAATTTGATGTGTATGGATCTTGCCTATACACATTAAAAAAATAATTATATCTAATTGATAATAAGCAGCTTATATAATAACAAAGCTTTTATGTTAAAAGGTCTGCTTCTCAAGACTCTATGTTAGTTTGTGCAATTTCCTTGTATCTTTTGACCTGCCTTCGTATCTTTGCAGGCCTTCATACCCGGGTGGTGGAATTGGTAGACACGTACGTTTGAGGGGCGTATGCCGCGAGGCTTGCAGGTTCAAGTCCTGTTCCGGGTACATTTTAATATTTAACACCCTAGTCTGTTCTGACTAATCAGGTTCTTTACTTGCATTTAGAATCAGCTTGAAATAAAACCTTTTGCTTATCATACTTAAAAAGGTCTAATATACTTTTTACATACTATTTTCACGGTACCAAATAAATGAAAATACCAGCTCTTATGAAAAGTTCTATCAGAATTCTTGTTCTTACTTTATTTCTGGCTTCTTGCACCAATATAAATAAAATTATAGAAAGTGGCAACTATGATGATGCCATAACCAGACTTACCTCAAAACTTACCGGCAAAAAGAAGAAAAGCCGTGAAAATGTTGTAAATCTAGAATTTGCTTTTAAAAAAGCCCAGGCTAGGGATTTAGCTTCTGAAGCGGAATATCTTATGGATGATGATGAAAATAAGTGGGAAAAAATTTATTTAATCCATACAAGAATTGAAAATAGACAGAAAATGATTGAAGGCCTCCTACCTCTAATCTCTGAAGATGGATATAGAGCTGGATTTACTTTTATTAACACTTCCGAAAGAAAAAAAGAATCTAAGGCGAATACGGCAGAATATTTTTATAAATCTTCTCAAAATCTATTAGATGAAAGCAAAATAAATAAAGACAAACAAGCTGCCGTTGAAGCGTATGCCCTACTTAATAAAATATCACAACTATACAGTAACTATAAAGATGTAAACCAACTTAAAAAGTTGGCTTTGGAGCTTGGCACTAAAAATTTTCTGGTTAAAATTACCAACAATACTTTGACAGTAATGCCAGCTCAAATGGAAAGAGATTTACTTAGTATAGCCGTAGATGACCTCAATAAAAACTGGAAACATTTCGATATGAAAGAAAACCCTTCTACCGACTATGATTATCACATAATATTGAACCTTACTAATCTAGAATTTAGTCCGGAAAAAGAAAAGTCTAGAATTTATGAGGATGTATTCGAGGAAGAAGTAGAAGAAGCTTTAAAAGACAGAAAAGGAAGACCGGTTTTTGACTCTCTTGGAAAAGAAATAAAAATTAAAACTTCCAAAAAATATTCTTCAACTTTGGAAGAAGTTGTACAATTTAAATCTGCAATTTTGAACGGTAGATTAGAATGGATTCATCAACCTAGTAAAAATGTAGAGTTTTCCCGCCCTCTTACTGTAGAGGTAATTTTTGAGAATAAATATGGAAAACTTATTAGAGGCGATAGAGATCATTTAAGTGATGATTCCCGAAAGAAAATAAAATCATATAGCCAGACCTTTCCTTCAAACGAATCTATGCTTTTAGATGCAAGCGAAAAGTTAAAACTATTAGTTAAGGATTATATCTACGAACGAGAACGATGATAAATTGAATTTGATAATTGACCTAGAAAAACACTATGTAAATGGAAAAAGTATATACAACTTCTAGCTTCGATGAAGGGTTTAAAAAACTCAACATTGCTCAAAAACTAGCTGTTGAAACTACTGAAGGCCCTATAATGGTAATTGCTGGCCCCGGAACTGGAAAAACTCAAATTCTGTCTTATAGAATTGGTACAATTCTGTTGAAAAATTTAGCTGAGGCTCGGAACATACTTTGCCTTACCTATACTGAAGCTGGCGTTACTGCAATGCGTCAAAGACTGACTTCGTTAATTGGTCCTCTGGCGTATGAAGTGGGAATCTTTACCTTCCATGCATTTTGTCATCGTATCATCAGCGATAACCCTGAGTCTTTTCAGTTATATGGCGATCACAGTGTTGCCGATGATCTAGACATTATTGAATGTTTGGAAGAATTGTTAACCTCACTTCCTTCAGACAACAAACTATTTTCTTATAAAGAAAATTTTGCTCAAACAATTAAGAATCTCAAAAAACTTTTTTCAGATATTAAAAGAGAACATTGGTCTACAATTGAAATGATTGAAAAGGTTCAACAAAGAATAGAAAATTTAAAAGACGATCCTATTTTCATTTATGTAAGAAAAACTGGAAAAAATCAAAAAGGTGATATCAAAACTGATGCTCTGGAAAAAGAAAAAACACGCCTATTAAAATCAATTGAAGCCATTAAGCTTTTTGGAAAATACCAAAATGCATTAAATCAAAAGAATCTTTATGATTATGATGACCTTATTCTTTGGGTAATTGATAAGTTTTCTTCAGACGATGAATTCCTTGGAATTTATCAGGAAAAGTATCAGTACATTTTGGTAGATGAATACCAGGATACAAACGGATCCCAAAATGAATTATTAAACCTTTTATGCTCTTATTGGGATCAGCCTAATATTTTTGTTGTCGGAGATGATGATCAGGCAATCTATCGCTTTCAAGGTGCGAACCTGGAAAACATGATTTCATTTAAAAATAAATATAAACCCGAAATCATTCTTCTTACAAACAATTATAGATCTTCCCAGCCCATACTTGATTTAGCTGGTCATTCTATTAAAGCAAATTCTGATCGATTAATATATCAAATTCCAAATTTAAGCAAGGAACTACTTTCTTCTGGCCAAAACAGAAGTGTTACAATCATACCAAAAATAGTTGAGTATTCAGACAATTATTCTGAGTATATTGATGTGACAAATCAAATTGAGTTCCTAATTTCTTCTGACTTGACCTCTTATAATGAAATTGCAATCCTGGTTAGGAAAAATAAGGAAATATCTATCTACAGTCAGTGTCTGCAAAAGAAAGGAATTCCATTCAGGGCTAGTTGTGAAATCAACATCATACATGAACCAATAGTAATAGCTTTGTTGGAAATTATGCAGTTCCTCCTACAAGAAACTAATAAACCCTTTTCTTCGGATCATTTACTATTTAAAATCCTTCACCAGCCTTTTGTTGCAGTATCTTCCCTTGATGTTGCTAAAATCTCATGGCATCTAAACAATTTTGAAAAAGATTCAGAAAATAAACTGACACCTACTGAATTTTTAAACAAATCTTCTTTAAGAATTTTAATATCAGATCCTGTTCGATTATCTGATTGCGGAGTTGATTCCCCTGATAAATTAATGGATTTTTCAAAAAATTTAGAGATGCTCTTAAAGGAAAAAAATTCCTTAAGTTTACAAGTACTCATCGAGAAAATTCTATACTCTCTTAAAATTCTACCTTATATACTTGGATCCAATGAAAAAGAATCCCAACTTCAAATTATAAACGGGTTTTTTGACTTTCTAAAAGATCAATCAGTTAAAAAACCTGAAATTGATCTTGAGCAATTTCTTAAACTAATTGATAGAATTGCTCATCATAATTTATCTATTCCGGTAAATCTATTCACGGGGTCTGAAGAGGGTGTTTATTTAAGCACGCTTCATAGTGCCAAAGGGTTGGAGTTTGAATATGTCTTTATGGTAAATAATACCAAAAATATTTGGAGACCTAAAGGTGATTCTGGTTTTAGATTAGTGGATCCCTTCCAAAGAATTAATAGATTAGAAAATGAAGACGACAGAAGACTTTTTTATGTAGGGATTACGCGTGCTAAAAATTTTATTCAGATTTCATATCCAGTTAAGGCTTTGTCTGAAAAAACTTTAGAGCCCTGTCTGTATATTGCGGAGATCTTGGCTTTTAATGGAATAGTAAAAGTTGGTAAGTCTATAGAAAAAAATGAATTTATTAGTGGGATAGAACAGAAAATTTCATACTTCAATAAACCTTTTGTACAAATTGATGAAAGTTATTTCAAAATATTTTTGAACCGATTTGAATTGGCGTCAACAGCTTTAAATACCTATTTGGAATGTCCCCTGAAATTTTATTATGAAAAAGTTTTACGGATTCCTGGAGCTCGTTCAGCGCCAATGGGTTTTGGAAATGCCATTCATAAAGCTCTTGAAAAGTTTTTAACGAAACAACCTCTGGATCCAAACGGACCGGACATAGATCTTCTTTTAAATCATTTTGACAAAGCAATGGTTACCCACCGATCTCATTTTTCTGCCAGTGAATTTGAAAACTATCTCGCTGAAGGAAAAAGATCATTACTTGGTTTCATAAATCAACACTACAGTAGTTGGTTGGAGATTTCTAAAATGGAACTTGAATACCCATTTAAAAACCGGGCTTATCGTAATGTACCAATAGTTGGCAATATGGATAGGGTAGACCATTTTTCAACAAGCATCAAAGTCGTTGATTACAAGACCGGAAACGCAAACGTTATTAGAGATCATATACAAAAACCAACAGACAAAAACCCAAATGGTGGACCATATTGGCGACAATTAATATTCTATTCAATTCTCTTGGATACAGAACCTAAATTTAAAGGAAAAATGAGTTCTGGTATAATTTATTATGTAAATCCTGACGCCTCCGGAAAATTTCTATCTTCTGAAATTTCACCTTCGCCAGAAGATAAATTGTTGGTAGGCAATTTAATTGTTGACACTTATGACAAAATCCGAAATAAAAATTTCTTCCCCGGTTGTGAAAAACCCAATTGTGTTTGGTGCAAATTCTATTCAAATGGAGACCTACCCCTCAATGATGAATCTGAACAAGATTGAATCTCTACCTTCCGATTTAAATTATAGGGTCGAGGTAAGTAATAAATCCAAATTAGTATATTTTAGGTTTAAGTGTTTGCTAAGATATTCGTTGGTCAGGCATCCTTTGTAAGTATATATACCATTCCTTAATCCTTTGTTTTGGTATAAAATTTCTTCAATACTCCCGGTGTCACCTGCTTTTTGCAAAATTGGTGTGATGATATTGCTAATTGCTATGGATGCTGTTCTTGATACTTTAGACGCTATGTTTGGCACACCATAATGGATCACGCCATGCACAACCCTTGTTGGCGATTCATGTGTGGTGATTTGACTGGTTTCAAAACAGCCTCCTTGATCCACTGATACATCAATAATTACGGAACCAGGTTTCATTTGCATTACCATATCTTCAGTGACAACGATTGGCGTTCTACCGGTTTTTGAATGTATGGCACCAATAACTACTTCAGCTGAAACAAGTTGTTGCAACAGTGAAACAGGATTAAGTGAAGAAGTATAAAGTGGTGCTCCAATTCTACTTTGAATTCTAGTCAGTTTATGAATTTCATCATCAAATATTCGCACAGAAGCTCCTAAAGCCAGTGCCGCTCTAGTTGCATACTCCGCTACAACCCCTGCTCCCAAGATTAAAACTTTGGCTGGCGGAACCCCTGAAATACCCCCCAAAAGAACCCCTCTACCCTTATGTGTATTTGTTAAAAGCTCAGCAGCCGTATGAATTACAGCAAGACCGGCTATTTCACTCATGACCCTGACCAATGGAAAGCTACCATCCTCCGCTTGTAGGTACTCCATAGCTAGCGCGGTTACCCTCTTTTGTCGCAATGCTTGTATGTATTCTGTGTTGGCAACTGGAAGATATAGTGGAGAAATAAGGATTTGATTGGGATGGAAATATTGCAATTCATCCAAATTTGGAGGTGCAACTTTGAGAACAATGTCCGCTTGCAATACCTCCTTTGGGCTATAACATATTTCTGCTCCAGCTTCCGAATAATTATGGTCAGAAAAATTAGACCGCTCTCCTGCGCCAGACTCAACCAAAATATGATGGCCTCTGGCTACCAAATTATGAACTGAATGAGGAACTAAAGCAACTCTATTTTCATGAGGAAATGTTTCCTTAGCAATGCCAATTTTTAGCTCGCGACTTGCCTTTGCAAAGTCCTTCATTTCGACCTTTGTCTGATAAAAATTCTTTTCTACTGTAAAAAATACTTGCTTGCTCATTTATTTTGTTTCAAGATATACCTTCTGTTTTGATTATCCAAGACCTCTATGTGTATTTCCGCAAAAGTATGCTTACCCAACAATGGATATATTAAATTTGGCCATTCAATTATTACGAGGTCATTACCGAAAATAATCTCCTCAATACCAACTTCCAAAGCTTCTTCAATATGATTCAATCTGTAAAGATCTACATGGTATACCCTATTGATATTTAATAAGTTATTCTTGCATGAATATTCATTAATAATCGAATAACTAGGACTGGTAACTTCCTTCTCAAAACCCAACAAAGATCCCAAATTTCTCACCAAAGTTGTTTTACCAGATCCCATCTCGCCTGTTAATAACCAGACTCTATTTGTTTTTAAGTGATTTACAAGCTGAGTCAATATTGATTCTAAATGCTTCTCATTACTAAAAAACTCCATACTTGATGCAAATTTACAAAAGCTGATTTTCCTTTTTAATAAATGATGGATATTTTTACCATCCCGAAATCTTCTTCCAAGTTACAATAATTTGTTACCTATTTTACAATTCCTATAATTTTTTGGCTCCTATAAAGAATTTAAGATCGGTTTCCATTTAACTGTGTCTTTATCATTCATACTCTCAGAGTCTATTTTATTAGATTAAATATTATGAGAGTCTGGAAAGGTCGCAGAATTTAATTCAGAAAATTTCCTATCAAACTAAAATATTAAATTGATGAGACTAAAATTGAATTATATTTTCTCCGATTCAAAACTCACTGTACAAATCTTAAAAAACTTTTTTGATTTATACATAATTACAAACTCAATGATTCATTTCATAATTATCCACAATAATTATATATTTTGCTATCTAAATAAATTCTATGCCCACATTTCTAAAATTATAAATTGGTACATTTAACAATATTGATTTAAAGTTCTTATAAAAAATAACAGAATTTCTTGTGAATCTCAATCAGATCAAATCTAAAATCATTAGAGATTAAAGTTCATTATATTGAGTAAATTCATGCAACAAAACCTAGAGCATTATTTAGAGAACCTATTTGCTTGAGAATGTGGAACGTGATATCTATTTAGACCATTTACAAGTGAAATTATTCCTTTTAATTGTGTCTAGGATTCCGGTAATGTTAAACTAAACAAAGATCATGATGTTGGAGATCCAAATAAAAATTTCTTTCTTTCTCAAGCCTTTAACAATAAGGAATTCTTCATTATCTCTAAGAAAACCTAAATTTTATTTATTGTTATTGCTTCGTAGTTTTTGTTGATTTCTATTTGATAAAAATCTTCTGATTTATTTCAAAATTATTGGACAAGTAATTCCAATAATAATACCCTGAATTTACTAATTATGCGGTGTTTTATAATATCTCAAAGTGCCTTAAAAGTTTATGTATTCATTAGTAATTAATTTCAACCCAATCCCCATTTTAATGGTCAATTCTTTACTTTTTAATCGTTGACTTTTTGGATCCATTTCTACCAAATTTTCAACATAACTAATTAATTAAAATTTGTTGTGGACCGTGCCTTTTTGTTCTAATATAAGACTTGTTAAATTTAGTAGAATTGCCTTATTTTCATTACCTTTGCACGTTAATAAAAATACTTATATGACTCAGAAAGGAGGAGAATACAGCGCGAGTAGTATTCAGGCGCTTGAAGGATTAGAGGCTGTTAGAAAAAGACCAGGAATGTATATTGGAAGTACAGATTCCAAAGGTTTGCATCACCTTGTTTGGGAAGTGATTGATAATTCCATAGATGAGCATTTGGCTGGACACTGCACACACATTCAAGTAACTATTGAAAAGGATAATTCTGTTACCGTAAGCGACAATGGAAGAGGAATTCCGGTTGACATGCACGAAAAGCTGCAAAAGTCCGCTCTGGAAGTTGTCATGACTGTTCTTCATGCTGGAGGTAAGTTTGATAAGGATTCTTATAAAGTTTCTGGTGGTCTCCATGGTGTGGGCGTTTCTTGTGTTAATGCGCTTTCTTCCTATGTTCGGGTAGAAGTAAGAAGAGGTGGTAAAGTGTACATGCAAGAATATGAAAGAGGTAAACCTTTGGCTGATGTTAAAGTCATTGGTGATAGTTCCGACCGTGGGACACAGGTTACCTTTAAACCAGATTATGAAATATTTGAAAATCTGATATATGATTATGATACATTAGCCCACAGGCTCAGGGAGCTTTCATTTTTAAATAGTGGTTTGTACATCTATCTTAAAGATGAAAGAGAAGAAATTCCAAGAAATGAATTATTCTTCTCTGAGGGTGGATTAAAAGAATTCGCTCTATACTTGGATCGAACCAGAACTCCACTTTGTGAAGAGCCAATTTTTGTAAAAGGAAAAGAAGAAAACATTGAAGTCGAAGTAGCTCTTCAATACAATACTGGTTATCAGGAGAATGTATTTTCCTATGTCAACAATATCAATACCAGGGAAGGAGGAACACACGTAAGTGGATTTCGAAGGGCTTTAGCCAGAGTTTTCAAGCAATATGGTGATGATAATGGAATGTTTTCTAAGCTAAAAGTTGAAATTAGTGGGGAAGATTTTCGTGAAGGGTTAACTGGAATTGTTTCAGTAAAAGTTCCCGAACCTCAATTTAAAGGTCAAACTAAGGGAGAATTGGGTAATTCCGAAGTCGTTGGAGTTGTTTCAAGAGTAGTAGGAGATGCGTTAATTACATTTTTAGAAGAAAACCCAAAAGAAGCTCGCAAAATAATAGATAAAGTTATTTTGGCCGCTACAGCGCGCGAAGCAGCCAGAAAGGCGAGAGAAATGGTCCAAAGAAAAAATGTCCTAAGTGGTGGTGGGCTTCCCGGAAAGTTGGCTGACTGTTCTTCAAGAGTTCCTTCAGAATGTGAATTGTTCTTAGTAGAAGGAGATTCTGCCGGTGGAACAGCAAAACAAGGTAGAAATCGTCACTTTCAGGCTATTTTACCATTGAGAGGTAAAATTCTTAATGTCGAAAAAGCCATGGAACATAAAATTTATGAAAATGAAGAAATCAAAAACATGTTCACGGCTCTTGGTGTGTTTCGTCAAGAGAATGAGGAGGGAGACATCATATTAAATACCAGTAAATTAAGATACCACAAAATAGTGATCATGTGCGATGCCGACGTTGATGGTTCCCACATTACAACCTTAATTCTTACATTCTTTTATAGGTATATGAATGAAATTATTGAGAATGGTCACCTTTATATCGCAAGACCTCCACTTTATTTAGTAAAAAAAGGAAAAGAAGCCAGATACGCCTGGAATGAAAAAGAAAGAAAAGAAATATCCATTGAATTGGGTAAGGGAAAAGAGGATAGTGTTCAAATTCAACGTTATAAGGGTTTGGGAGAAATGAATGCTGAACAATTGTGGGAAACCACTATGGACCCTGAAAGGAGAATTCTTTCAAAAGTGAATATTGAAAACGCAACATTAGCTAGTGACCGTTTTACCATGCTTATGGGAGATGATGTGCCTCCTCGCAGACAGTTTATTGAAGAACATGCCCATTATGCAAAAATTGATATTTGACCTTAAGGGCTTGCTTAATTTTTCTTCCTTTATTGATTTAATTAAATCCTGGGAAATAAACATCCCATAAAATGTTGCCTAATACCAGTGTAAGTATTTCATTAGCTGCGAAAGGGGTGTGCAGGTATTTAAAAACTCTACTCTTGATTAATTTTCTCATAGTTGCCATTATACATTCCTATGAAATGTTAAAATTGAGATCATCTTCTTGTTTCAACGATGATGGCTTTTGGGAATTTGAGTAATGCCCTAAAACCAAAAAATACATACCTGCTCCTTCAACGATTCTCTAAATTAAGTGCTTACCAACAAAACCGGTTTCTCGTTTTAATTACTTATCGTTAAAACTTAATCTGTGTTACTTTTAATTCTTTTGCTTGTACCGTAGCAACAAATTATTAATAAAGCAAATTATATATCTTATAAAAAATATATTTTGCAATATTGTTAGTCAAATTTGTCTTTTATAATATAAAAATATTGAAATATTCCTTCCAATAAATTTAAAATTACCAGACATATTGCTTTTTATTCATCAACAAAGCCTCTCCTGTAAATGTTTGCTCGCCGGTAGCCAAGTCGAAAATGGCACAATCATACAGCACCCTGTGTTTATCGGGAAATATTTCTTTTACGGTAATAACGGCCTCATAATCCTGATCAACAAACATTGGTTTTATCCACTGCATCGTTTGTTTCATATAAATATGCCCATCTGCCATCCACAAAATGCCAAATATCTTGGTAAAAACACTCCCTCCAAGAAAACCATGAATAATGTTTTTACCAAAAATACTGTTTGCTCCTGCAGCTGGATCAATATGAAGTGGATTCATATCTCCCGAAACCTTTGCAAAAGTATCAACATCAGATTGGGTATATCTAAAAGTATGCTTAAATTGATCACCTATTTGTAACATCTTAACTTTAATTAATAAATTATTGACATGAGGTTTGGCACCTTTTGACTTAATTTTGCGTTGCAATATTAGAGATATTTTTTTTATTCAAATTATTAAATCATGGAAAAGTCCAACAGATCTTCAGACCTTATTGAAAACGTTATTGATACACACGCTAAAACCGTTGATCAGATCGTAGAAAATTCTAAAAAATTGACAAAAGATTTACCTTTAGTCAACGAAACGATCGATAAATCTCATAAATTATTCCAACAATCGGTCTCCTCTCAAAAAGAATTGGCTATTAAAGCCTCCGAAACTTTCGAAAAAACAAGCAAACAAATGAATAACAACGCAGAAATGGCTCAGAACTTTTTTAAGCAATGGCTTGAAAACCAAATGACATGGGCCAAAACTAATTTTAATCAACCAAATATTCCGGCATTTAATTCAGATCCGAAAGATTGGATGGCAAATTGGCAAAAATTTATGGGACAAAACACGAATCCTTTTGCCTCCATGATGAATGGAAATCCTTTCTTTTCCATGATGCAGAATAATCCATTCATGAATATGAATTCTATGCAAAACAACATGAATGAAAATGTTACTAATTGGAGTCAATTTACTAAACAGTATCTTGACATGATGAATCAATCCTACAATGAATGGGTAAAGCAATTTTCTAACTTAACTGCTGCGGACACCTTTAAGGGAATGAGTAATATGACTGAAAGCCTGAATAAATTTTTCGAACTTTGGATGCCAATGTTTAAATCAATCCAGGATAAATCTTTTACAGCTGAATCTTTTATGAATTCTTTGAATCCGGAAAAGTACAAGGCTTTTGTAGACAGTTTCTTCAAATTTATGCCTGAAGAAGGACAAAAAATGATGGAGCAAATGAACACTCAGTTCGTCCAGTATATGAAACATGTTAGTGAAGCTGGATTTAATGGCTATTCATCAATGAAATCCCAAATGCAACAAATGAATGGATTAGACCAAAATCCATACTCAAATGCATGGGATATGTACCATAATTGGAGAAATGCAATTAACGAAGCTGTCTCTCCACTAACAAAACTAACCAACGAAAACGGTCCGGTAAAAAATGTTAAAATCTGGAATGACATTAACGACTTGATGGTTGAATTCAACATTAAAAACAATGAGTTACAATACCTTGTATACCAAAACGGACTCAAGGTTATGGATAGACTTTCAGACAAAGTGGCCAACCAGTTAAAAGAAGGCAAAACTATTGACAGCTTTGTCAAATTATATCAGGACTGGTTAGTTACTGGAGACGAAGTTTTCACCGAATTATTTAATGGGGACCAATACAGTAAATTGATGACGGAAGTAAGCAGTTTGCAAATGAGACTCAAGAAAGACATTGATGATCAAATGGAAAGTTTATTCTTGGTGAATATGCCTGTTGCGACAAGAACTGAGATGGACGAGGTTTACAAAAGCATTTATGATTTAAAGAAAATGTATAGAAATCTTGAGAAAATGTTCAGTGCCGAGAAAACTGAACAACAGGAGAAAGTAGTTCCTGAAACTAAAACTTCCAAGAAAAAGTAAAATCAAATAATTTTTTAAAAGCCTGGTTTTAACGACCAGGCTTTTTTATTTTTGCCATCTACAAAAAACAATATTTATGATAAATACTAATTCCGTTTTTGGAGAATTTCTGGAAATTGGTGAAAAACTTAAAAAGGGCTATGAAACTCTAAAGTCAATTGACTCTGTGGAAGTCGCCACAACACCTAAGGAACTTGTTTGGTCTTGCGACAAAGTTCAAATGTTTCATTATATAAGAGAAACTCCAGCCAAATGTAAAACCCCCGTACTTGTTTCTTTTGCTATCATGAACAGACATGACGTTCTTGACCTTCAACCTGACAGAAGTCTCATGAAGAAACTTTTGGACGAAGGCCTTGACATATATATAATGGATTGGGGTTATCCAAGTAAAGCTGACCGCTTCCTTTCTATGGAAGATTATATTCTTGGTTACATGGATGATGCTATTGACTTTATTAGGAATGCACATAAGATCGATAAAATCCACAAAATGGGAATTTGCCAAGGTGGACTCTTCAGTATGATATATGCATCAATATTTCCCGAAAAGCTTAAATCATTAACAACCTATGTGGCTCCATATGATTTTAAAAATGCAAACTGCAATATGCTGTTTAAATGGACAAAATATGTGGATGTGGACACCATGGTCAACACTCAAGGCATAATTAGCGCTGATATGCTAAACAATGCTTTCAGTATGCTTAAACCAAGTATGGATATTGCTAAATTTTTCGGGGTTTTGGAAATGATGGATGATCGTGACAAATTGATGAACTTTTTGAGAATGGAAAAGTGGAAAAACGACTGTCCTGATTTAAGTGGAGAAATGTATAGAAAATATATTAAAGATCTATTTAGAGACAACAAATTAGTGAACGGTGAATTTGAATTAGACGGTAAGATTGTAGATTTAAAAAATATGACCGTACCTTTTTTAAATGTTTATGCCACGGAAGATAATATTATTCCTAACGAATCTACTGTTTCTGTCATGGATAAAATTGGTAGTAAAGACAAACAACTATATGCTTTCCCTGGAGGCCATATCGGTGTGTTCGTTGGCGCTAAGTCACAAAAAGAACTTGCACCAAGCGTCGCCAAATGGGTAATTGAACGATGCTGATAGAAATTAATAAATCACAAATAATAAAGCCGCTTTATACTTCATCTAAAGCGGCTTTATTATTTAACTTTAGTGTTTTCCCCAAACTTCAACCAGAGCTTGCTTGTTGCGGAAATTTTTTGTGTCATACCATAAGATTACCTTTTTTATAACTCGCCGATTTCCTTCAAGGTCAATTACCCTGCTTTCAGATCCAGCCTTCAATTCTTCCTTAAGTTCTATTTCCTGTTCCGTCCCGTCTCCATAAACAACCTTACACTTATGCATATTAATTCCAGATCTTTTGACTTTAATTTGGACAGATTTAAAGAACCCATTATTTCTTCCGACCAAAATTTCATCCCTGTCAAGATTAAACTTGACGGTTTTAGTACCCAAGAGCTCCCAAGCTGGCTGTTCAAAATTGTTAATCTCAATGGCTGGGCTTGCGCCAATTGTCTTTAATCCCACTAAAAAACTAAGGACCAATAAGTAAAAGTGAACTTGCTTTTTCATAATTTTTTCTTTTTTGACTCGTACAATTTGAAAAGGTTTAAAATACACTGAATGACCCTGAAATTATTAGAAATTTATTATATTGTTAAGTAAATTATTAATTGTCAAACAGGTTCTCGGATCTTCAGATTTATAGTTGATTTCATGAACACTATTTTTCTTTTATTATTTCTTGCCCTATGTCTTTATTTTGTGCTTTCTCCAAGGATTGGTATAACCCTGTTTTAGCCTATTAGGAGTTTTACTTATCGACTAAAATAAATTATCTGTTATCAATCCGATGTTATCAAACTATTTATCTTTATTCTTCCTGTTAAAAGTTGTTTCTTTTATATTTCTATACACTTTAGGATTTATGAATTTTGCATGACTCATAATAAATTAGCTCCGTTGAGAATTCACTTTGGGTATTAAATTTGGACTAATGAACTTAGTTCAAAGTTGATAATTTTTTTCCATTCTCCTGATTAGATACTTTTTTAAGCTCATTTCTGCTTCTAAAATAAGCCAGCGCATATGTTCCAAACAAAATCACCACAGCTGCAACAAATGCAGATAGGTAAATCCATTCAAGAATTAAAGAAGTAGCCGGATAAACCGGTTTAATAAAAAGTGACGAACCAATAGCTAGAGTTATTGTAATAATTAAAAGAAGCACCACTGATGCCATTGGTTTTTTTAATTTGGTATGATTTTTCGACAATAATAACGAAAATAATTTTTCCTTAAAGTTCAGATCAGCCGGAAACATTCGTATGAGATCTGAATATATTTCCAGGGCGATTTCTGTTTTTCTTTGACTTGTATAAAGAGTAGCCTTCAGTTCCAATATTTCAGAATAAACTCTTTTATGCTTAAATTCAAAAGTCTCTTGATTTAAGACTTCAACAATTATTTCGTCCGCCAGTCTCTGGAAATTTTGTGTTTTGTCAAGGAAAAATAAAGCTTTTAAATAAGTAATTTTAATTTCAACAGATTCTTCAAATCCCAATTGTTCAACTTCCTCTGAGTAATGTGTAAAAAAAGCAATTTGATCATAATATGCCTTAATTGGAATATTTTTAAATCTCTCATATATCCGTGAAAGATGAACCTTATTTTTGGGTATACTGGTCATTTTTTAATTGATATAATATTGGTCTGGATGGTACTGCGTCAAGGTCCAATGGTGCTAAATGCAAAAACAACATATTGTCTCCATCTGGGAAGTCCTCTGGAACGTAAACTAATTCCGTAATAGTGCAAGTTTTTGCCCTTTCCCCTTTCCAAAAAGCTCTATGAGCTAATAATCGTCCTTCGTCTTCTTCTCTATCAACAGAGGGAAAATCTACTAATATATGTTTAAAACCCTTTTGAACAATAAACTCCATAGCCTCTTCTGAAAGGTACGTGGGATTTGTACCTGAATAGTGTTTTTTCTTTTTAGAAATTGGGTTTGGCAGTGTTCTTATAGTCAATGTCTCAGATACCACATCTGCTAACAATTGTTCTAAGGTAAACCTTTCTATGACTAGATCTCCATCATCTCTTTTGGTTGGATAAACGGAGCAAAGATGATTTTTAAAAACATAATTTTTCAATATTTCGTTGACGGAAATAAATTCATCAGTGATGTGTCCCACACATTCTGTATGCGTTCCATTACCATGTACATTAAGCTTTACATTGCTAAAATTTACTGGACCGCCCTCTTTAACAGAACCAATAAAAGCTCCTGCTTTTACTGGTATACTATCAAAAAATGGTGCATAAAAGCAATTTACTTGTTCTATTCCAGTTTTAAATGAAATAGAAATATCAACCGCTTTGTTTAGATCAATTACAATTGTTCCTTCAATAGATATTTCCTTTATCTCTTTTAACATTTCAATTCCTTTGGTCCAATCCCCAATTTAATTTTGTATGTATAGTTTTTAGAAAACTTACAGGTTGCAATTGTATTAATCGCACAGTATATTCACACTTTCTTATAGCCAATTGATGCCTTGAATGTATTATTTCCTTTCTTGAGTCAAGAGTGCATAAAAAATTCTCAGATCGACCTTCTACTTCAAAAGTTAAAACCGAATGATCTGGTATGATAATGGGTCTTACATTGAGATTGTGTGGTGCCACAGGTGTGATTACGAGGCTGGATGAATCAGGAAATATTATGGGTCCTCCACAGGATAACGAATATCCGGTAGAACCGGTTGGAGACGCAACAATTAGTCCATCTGCCCAATATGAGTTAAGAAAATCCCCATTGATATAAGTATGAATGGTAATCATTGAAGAATTGTCCCTCTTTAATATGGTAAAATCATTTAATGCTATTGGAATTTCGCCAAACAGATTTTCTGTACTGTCCAGTTTTAATAAGCTCCTTTCTTCCACTTCATAACTTCCATTAACAAGTTGATAAATAGCATCAGGTATTAATTTTTTTTCAATACTTGCTAAAAAACCAAGCCTCCCCATGTTTATACCCAGTATTGGAACCTTACTATCTCTTACAAGTGTAACGGCTTGTAAAATTGTTCCATCTCCCCCCAAACTCAATAAACACCCTGGTCTTATTCTAATAATATCCTCATACGTCGCCCAGGTTTTATCTTTATATTTGTTTTGCAAATCTTCTGGCAATTCATCCAAGTACTCTTTAAAAATCCAAAATTCTGTTCTATTCTCATTTAGTTGAACCAAGAGACCTAATAGATGAGTTAGATCTTCAATTTTTATCTTCTGTCCGAAAATTAAAAGTTTTGTCAAAAGGCTGATTTTGTATGGATAAAAATACCCTTTTCTTTTAAATGATTAATAGAATAATTAATTTGAAGCTTCAACGTATTATTCAACAATATATCCAAACCTGTTGTAATACTGTATAAATACTCGTTAGAAAGAGGGTTGTACTGACTGTAAAAGGGATCTTTAACATATCCTACATTAAAGTTTACTTTAATATCAACAATAGCATCAAGTTTTATCTTCGGCTCAGAGCGTAAAGGTTTAAATATTCCTTTCCTGAACTGCATCAATTCTAAATAAATCCCTGAAGTTCCATAAAAATAATCTAAACCATCTATTATGTAGTATTCATATCCTTCTAACTGGTTTTGATATCCTAATGATCTGTAAAGGTTAAAGGCAGGTTTCTTGCGTGTAATTCCGTGTCCAGCTGCTACAAAAATGACAGATCGGGTTCTCTTATTTAATCTGACTGCAGCCAACAATGCCTCTGATAAATTAAACAAATTTTGCTCATTCTTTATACCTAATCCCGTTTTTGTTAAGCCTCCAAAGATTCTAATTCCTGATTTTGGTCGACTAACATTGTCTAAAGTTGAATATTGTGCTTCCAGATTAATTTTAAAATATTCTTGTTTTGTATTCCCCGAAAGTAAATAGTCTGGATTTAGAATTCCCAAAGACGAATGAATTACATTTTTATAAAAACCAAAAACAACCCTATAGGTCCATAATCTATTGGGTCTCCATAAGCACTCTGAATAAACTTCTGATCTATAGAGTAATACGTCCCTTTCATTCTTATAAAATATTGCCTCGTTTTGCTTGGTTAGGAAATTAACTTCATGAAATGTTTGATATAGCCCTCCAATCTTTAGTCCTACATTGTTTCTTTTACTAATGTATGGATATTCATAACTCAATTCATGTTTATCCGTATATCCGGTATGATACAATACTTTAAGTTTGTCTTTCCTTCCTGTTAAATTATAATGATACAATTTTAGCCCTAAATTTATTCTCTTAATTGAATGATTAAATGTATTCCACCAAACATTAAAATTTCTGTCCGCCAATTCAAAAATTATGGATGGAAACACTAACCAGTTCTCTCTAAGATAGATATGGAAACTTAAATTACAATGACCTGATAATTCAATTACATATTTTACCTCAACTAAAGAAAATAAATTAGTCCGAATTAAGTCTGTTTCAATTTCCTTAACTTTTTGATTTATCGTGTTTATTGAAATTTTCTCCCCTTGAACAATTCTCGTCTCTAATAAAATTACCCAAGGCTTAGTTTTTTCTAAACCAACAAATAAGACGGTATCTACGACAAGGGTGTCACAATTTGAATTTTGGCTTACTTGCCCGTAAATTATTTTTGGGCCAAATATTAATAAAAATATTGCTAATTGTCTATACATTTAAAAAATGCATAAATTCATCATACCTGTCCTTAAATATATCTGTATACTCACCTTCGGAAAAGACATTTTTTATTTCTATTTCATGTCTGTAAAAGTGATTCAAAATTGCTTGTGGATCGACTTGGTTTAATTTCAAAGTGACTAAAACTGTGTTATCTTCTGAGATTTCAGAAATAAAATTACTTAAAATTATACCATTGTGTTCTTCTACAATTTGTGATAACAAAACCAAAGAATAATCCAGTCTCCTCATTGATATAACAACTATGCTCCCTGGTTCCAAAGTAGAAAAATTTTGTGAATAATACTTTATTAAATCTGGCTTTGTTACACACCCAATATAGGTTCTATTAGAATCTACAATTGGAAGACAACTTAAATCTAACCTGATTATTTTAGCCCACAAATGAATAAAAAGTTCTCCTGGACTCGCGACAGTACTTAGAAAAATATTTTTTTCAGTGATTATAAAATCACTTTTTTCTTCTTTTAATATATCCGCATTAATTAGCCCCAGATACGATCCTTGTGAAATTACAGGTAAGTGGTTTATTTGATTCTCCTGCATATTAATCAAGACATCCTTTATTAAACTGCCTAATTTTGCAGGGATGATTTGGCTTGAAAATAAATTGTTGTTGATCATTTAAAGGGATCATTTATTCTGTTCTGAAAGTAACTACCATAACTACCTTTGTTTTCAACCAGTGTCTTTTCTCTGATTTTATTCAATTCTAAAATCTCTTCCTGCTTGCTTAGGTTTAAACTTTGTAAAATATCTGAACTAAGTCTAAATTGATTTGCTTTAAAAGTTTCAAATTCTGGCATTACTCTGATGTAAGCCAAAGACTCATGAGTCATAATTTTATCAAAATCTTTAAATCCCAAAGAAGTAGCTTCATCAAGATGTTTAAAAGCCTCTATTGCTTTTTCACTAACTGAATATGCGCAGGCTATATTAAAATGAGTAGCCGTATCATTATGATTTAAGTCTAGTGCCAATTTAAACTCTTCAATAGCCCCCTTTATGTCATAATTTTTAAATTTTTTTATTCCACTTTGTTTATGAGATTCGCTTTTCTTTTTATTTTTATACAAATCAAAATATCCTCTTCTACTCTTTTGAGTAGTGTTCTCATCTTCATCTAATAAGATGTATTTGCCCTGACGAGAAGTTTGTTCCTTTGTTTGATCTCTCCTATTACCATACCTATCTCTAAAATTATGGCTGTTGTATCTTCTGTCAAATTCATTCTGATCCATCATTAATAACCTATATGCATCATACCACCCTAATAAAGTTGACAGGGGAAAACTTAAAATTTTAAAAAAACTCATCCAAAAATAGATACCAATATATAACAAACCCAATTCAGGTTGTCTGAGGTAAAATCTATGAACTCCAAAACCTCCTGCCATGATTGCCAACAAAACAGCAACCCATTTATTTTTCATCTTTGTAAAATTTAAAAGTCAAAATTGCAATATCATCAGGTACCTCCTGATCTTCTTTAAAAGTTAATAACTCTTCCATTACACTTCCTGCCGTTTGCTCTGCGTCTAACATTTTGTTTTCCAAGATATGTCTTTTAAGCATTTCTGTATTATAATTTTTGCCAGATTTGTTCTTTATATCGACCAATCCATCTGTAAATGCTATAAGTGTCACATCTTCATCTAACCTAACTATCCCTTCATTAATTTCAGGAAGATTTTCAAAATGCCCAATAATTGTGGTGGTAGCTTTTAATTCCGTTGACTCGTTTCCCTTTATTAGCAAAGGAGGAATGTGGCCTGCATTGACATAATAAAGCATATTTTGCTTGATATCGGCAATGGCTATAAAAAAGGTGAGATATTTTTCTCCCTTGGTCATCCTGGATACAGTTTGATTTAATGCAATAACAAGAGTTTCAAGATCTCTGTACTGTTGACCAAGGTTTTGAACCAATGCTTGAAAATTAGCCATAATCATGGCAGCAGCCATGCCCTTTCCAGAAACATCTGCAATACAAAAAAGAATTTTATTTTCAGAAAATTTTATAAAATCAATATAATCTCCTCCTACCTTATAATGGGGTCTGTAAACGTTCGCCAACTGATAATGAGTTCCGCATGGCATTTTAGCAGGAATAAGCATTTGTGTGACCTCCTTTGCAAACTCCATTTCTTTCTCTTGTACAATTTGTCCCCTTACAAGCATCTTATTTTCTATTGCAACAGCTATGATATTGGTGATTGAAGTTATAAACTGAATATTATTAAAAACATCTTCGCTTCTTTTTACTCCACTTATTAGCGAATAGGCTATTGGTTGCTTTTTATGATAAACCGGAATTATAAATTCAAATTCTTGAAGCCGAGGATCATCTTGCGGTTTTATTGTATGCAATCTGGTAAATTGCATAAACAAAACAGGAAGTTCTTCTATTTTTACATTGTGATCAATATTATACTCTACACACAAATTCCATGAATTATTATCCCTTATGAACAGAGCAATTTTTTCTATACTTAGCTCCCAGGTTAGGAAATTTTTATACATATTAAAAAGATCCTCCTGCGGTAAGTTTTCATTGATCGCTTGTGTTATATTTAGCAACGAAGTTATTTGAAGCTGTTTTAGGCTCAACTCATTTTCCATTTTTGTTAATATGCCTTGTTCCCTGTTCATTCCTTTATTTCAGTGCTATTTTTATATCAAGTTTGTCCCTTAAATGATTGGTTACTAGTTGAAAAGAAAGTATTAACAAAACTACAACAATAGCCGGAATTAATCCCTGCATTGTCCTTCCGCTAAAAATTAACGTATATTGCTCTTGCATAATGTTTCCCAATGTTGGAACAGGCGGTTGCAGTCCCAAACCAAGAAAAGATAATCCAGACTCTAATAATATAGCCAATGCAAAGTTTGCAGAAATCTGAATCCATATTGGACCGGTAATATTGGGAAAAATATGATGAATAAGAATTCTAATATCTGAGAAACCAAGCGCTTTTGCTGCTTGAACGAAAGTTGCTTGCTTAAAAGCCATTACTTGTCCTCTGACCAGTCTGGCTAAATCTCCCCACATTGTAAGACCAATTGAAATAAAAATCGACCAAAAATTCTTTCCAAATACCAATAAAATTATAAATGCCAATAAAACAGTTGGTAAAGACCAAAACAAACTAATAAAAAAAGAAATGAGATGGTCAAAAACACCACCAAAATATCCCGACAATGCACCTAGTAAAGTGCCTATTAAAACAGACAAAAAAACAGAAGCAAAACTTATCAAAAGTGTAAATCTGAGTCCAATAATAATTCTACTATAAATGTCTCGTCCATATCGATCGGTACCAAAAAGATATGTCCTGCAAAAGCCAATCTTATCGCCAAACTTTGAAAGTGTCAACTTTTCAAAAGAATCTTCTCCATAAACCCATTTTTCTAAAATAGTCTGATTTGGCAAATTGCTCGGGGGTAAAAAGCAAGCCACAAAACCAGGATTATTCAAAGCTATTTCTGGAACCTGCGTGTTGCAATTTTTTGTCTGGTCAATACAAATTAAATATCCAAGTAAACCAAAAATTATTGCTACCGATAGGTAGATTGTTGCAAAGTAATATAGCGCATCGGAAACCTTTAAAGAATATTTAAAATTCATAATTTTTCATTGTCAAGGTGTCTTTTACTGTCTCTTTCTGTCTTTTTTAATATATTTTCATTGAATGCTTTTTCAAGATCTATATCCATTTGATTTGCAAGGCATATACACACGAATATAATATCAGCTAATTCATCTTGAATTCTTGCTTTCGGATCTTCTACACCTTCAGAGTTTTTGAAAGACTGCTCCCCATAAACCCTTGCCATGTACCTCGATAGCTCTCCAACTTCTTCCATTAAAATAGCAAGATTTGTTAATTCATTAAAGTATCTCTTACCATATTTTTTTATCCAATTGTCGACCTCCTTTTGATATTTTTTCACTATTCCCTATTTTTAGAATCCATAACTATTGTTACTGGACCATCATTAGTTAATTTTATCTGCATATCTGCTCCAAAAATACCTGTTCTTATCTTTCCCGGGATCCTATTTTCTGCCTGTTCACAAAAATAATCATATAATTTTTTTCCAATTTCTGGCTTTGCTGAATCACTAAAACCTGGTCTGTTCCCTTTTTTAGTGCTTGCAAATAAGGTAAATTGACTAACTAATAGTATTTCACCATTAATTTCAGAAACATTAAAATTCATTTTATCATTCTCGTCTGAAAAAATTCGGATTTGAACTAATTTTGAAATAATCCAATCTGCATCTGCCTCATCATCATTAATTCCGATTCCTACCAATACGCAAAGACCTGGACCAATGCTGGTGTGTATTGCTTTATCAATAATTATTATGGCTTCTGTAACTCTTTGTATTATTATTCTCACTTTCTTTATTCTGATTGAAGCTAAAAGTAGTCTTTTTGTTTAAGAATGATAATTTGGATGAAAAATACTTTAAACATGATATTATTTTATTATGTCTATTTTATTCTTTATGAGAGACGAGAAAAAATATTTTTCAACATGGCTCCACAAATCGTTAACATGATTTATACATAGTTAAATCAATTTTTTTAATATATAAAATATTTAAATATTTAAAACCTTGTAATAAAATTATTATTTAGAAATGTCCATTTTATCCACATTATATTTACTTTGTTATTTAACATGAATTTATTTAAAGGTCATGTTTAAAAGAATATAATTAGTTGATTAATAATATTTTAAATAAAATATAGTTGTGGATAAATTTGTTAATAAAGCTTATTTCAGCTTTTTCCACATTTTAACAAGTATCATAATATTTCTTTTTTTTAAGTTTATTTTAAATATTAATGAATAATATGATTTTAAAAAAAACTAATAAAAAGTGAATGTTTTAATTCAATTTTGAACCATGATTATAAAAGTACAAAGTAAGGCTGTAAGAATCTGGTTATTCTTTGGACTTATTATGGTTGCTGTCCAGATCTTTTTAGGTGGTATAACTAGACTGACGGGTTCGGGGTTAAGTATCACAAAATGGGAAATTGTTACAGGGTCTATTATTCCGCTGACAGAAGATGCATGGAATGAAAGTTTTAATCTTTATAAGGAAACTCCCCAGTATAAGAAGATTAATAATGGAATAAGTATTTCTGAATTTAAATATATTTATTGGTGGGAATATTTGCACAGATTATGGGCCCGCATAATGGGATTTGTATTCATCTTTCCTTTTTTCTTATTTATTAGAAAAGGTATTTTGCATAGGTGGCTGGTTAAGGATTTATTATTTATAGTTTTTTTGGCAGTCATTGTAGCATCGCTTGGATGGATAATGGTCGCAAGTGGATTAATTAATAGACCCTGGGTAAATGCCTACAAATTATCTTTCCATTTATGTGCAGCCAGTATTCTTGTTGGATATTTATTATGGACTAATTTAAAAGCAGTCTATGGATTCAGCTATGATCAATACAAGAGAAATTATTCGATTTATTATGGATTAATTCCCATTCTTTTCTTTCTACAAATATTTTTAGGTGGTTTGATGAGCGGCATGAAGGCAGCTTTAGTAGCACCAACATGGCCGGATATTAACGGTGTAATTATTCCTGGTGAGGTTAGAGCTATCTCTGATTTTACCTCATTTATATTTAGGGATTATGAATCCAATCCAGGCAGTTCTATAATTGTTCAATTTTTTCACAGGTCTTTTGCATATTCAATATTGTTCTTTGTAGGTTGCGTTATTTGTATACAAAAGTTGAAAAAGGGTACAGTTGATATAAATATTTTATGGCTATTTTTATTTACTCTATTACAAGGTGTTATAGGAATACTTACATTAGTTTATTCTCAGGGTAGTGTGCCTTTATGGTTTGGAGTATTGCATCAGATGTTAGGAATTTTTTGTTTTTGTTTTAGTATTTTTAGTTGGTATACTGTTCGTTTCCGGGAGTAATAGATTTGTTTATATAATGATCTTTATTAAAAGTGGTAACTGTTTATAGTATTTTTTATTTTTGACGTTAATAAATTTATATCATGACATTGGAAATTATCCATGAGGGAAGATTTAAGTACATTGAATCAAAAAGTGAAGGAGAAGTAATATTACTCCTACATGGATTGTTCGGGGCCTTAAGTAATTTTAAAGGAATCATAGATTATTTTGGAAGTAAATATAGGGTGATAGTCCCGATTTTGCCAATATATGAATTACCCATTCTTCAGGTTTCACTTACTGGCTTGGTTAATTATGTATATGATTTCGTACGTCACAAGGATTTGGATAAAATACATCTCTTAGGTAATTCTTTAGGTGGTCATGTTGGCTTATTATATGCTTTAGAGGACTTGGATAGAGTTTCTTCAATAACATTGACAGGAAGTTCCGGGTTGTATGAAAGTGGAATGGGTAATACTTTTCCAAAAAGAGGTGATTACGATTTTATTAAAACAAAAACAGAAGCTACGTTTTACGATCCCAATGTTGCAACCAAGGAGTTGGTAGATGAAGTTTATGGAATTGTGAATGACAGAGGTAAAGCGATAAGAGTAATTGCAACTGCCAAGTCTGCCATCAGGCATAATCTTGGTGATAAGCTTCATTTAATAGAGAGACCAGCTCTGTTAATATGGGGAGCAAATGATATAGTTACTCCGCCTTTTGTGGGTGAAAAGTTTAAAGAGTTATTACCAAGTTCAAAACTATTTATTTTGGAAAAATGTGGGCATGCTCCAATGATGGAAAAGCCTGAAGAGTTTAACTTGATTTTCGAGAAATTTTTGAAAGAAATTTCATAATTTATTAATTGTAGGCAGCGGTTGTATCTTGTAGTGGGTCTATGTTGTTAAGGCCTGGTTTATTTATGGATGTAGAACTAATCATACAGGGCTGTCTTTTGGGAGATAGAAAGTTTCAAAAGGCATTGTTTGATCGTTTTTCTGGAAAGATGATGGCGGTTTGTATGAGATATTCCAAACATAAAATGGAAGCGGAGGATTTACTCCAAGATGGCTTTATTAAGGTATTCCAAAATTTAAATCAATATAAGTCCGAAGGTCCATTTGAACAATGGATTAGAAGAATTATGATAAACAATGCAATTAAGAAATATCATAAGAAAAGTAACCAAAATGAATTTTTAAGTTCAGATGATATGCCGGAAATGTTTGAGGCAGAAGAAGGAATGACCAACTTGTTCTATAATGAGCTTATTGAAATGGTGGAGGAATTACCTGATGGTTACCGTATGGTTTTTAATTTATACGCAATAGAAGGGTATAGTCATAAAGAAATTTCTGAGATGCTTTTAATTGAAGAAAGTACATCTCGATCTCAACTTGTTAAGGCAAGAAAAGTGTTGCAAGAAAAATTAATGAATAGTCAAAAAGTTACAATATGAGTTTTAGAAAATCTGATCACTTTACAGATAGGTTGTTTAGACAAAAGTTGAAGGATGTTGATTTAGGACAACAGGATCATCTTTGGAAAGGGATTGAAGCCGCTCTGGACGAAAGTAAAAAGTCCAGAAGGGTGCTTAGTTTTCCTTGGATGATAAAAAGTGTGCTGGTTTTAAGTTTAATTAGCTTTAGTTTATTGGCGTCTTATAGGTTTTTTGTCAACAGTGCTGGATTCCAGAAAACAGAAACAATAAATAAAACAAAGATATCTGCCCAAACATTTGCAGATCAGAGTTTTAGTAATCAGCAGCAAGGTGGTTCAGCTGAGAGTCTTATAACCAAAATTTCTAAGGAGAAAGCTGAGCTGTTGGAGAAAGATCACCTACAATCCACTGTTATTAAACAAAAGAATATTTTAAAAGGATCGGTTAATTCTAAGTCTGGCAGTGAAGTTGGTTTTTCACCCTCGCAAATTTTTTCAGAGAATGTTTCTAAAGACGAAGAAGGCGATGTTGGATTTGGTTCTTCAGATTATATGAAAAGTGAAAGTAGGTCTGTTAATGATATGGTTAAGGAGAATGGAAGTGTTTCTCAATCCATTGAGTTACTCACAAAAAAAGATCAAACATATATTGACTATCTAGATAATAATTTGTGGCCAAAGCAAAAGAAATTTATAGACGATGGTTGTTTTACAAGGGATAAAAGTTTGGAAAGAAGGCGAATTTATGTAGATATTTATTATTCGCCGGAAATGTCTAGAAGAACAATAGAAGCAAAAAATGTACAATTTGTAGCTTATGCCAACAAGAGAAAAATGGATGAAACATTTATAAAGGCTTTTTCTGTTGGTTCAAGAGTTTCAATGGTTTCATCAAAAGGTTTGTCGTTAAGAACAGGCATAAACTATTCTGAAATAAAGGAAAGATTTAATTTTGTAAAAGGGACTCAGCTTATTACGTTGATAAAAAAGGATGCTCAAGGAAATCCAATAGATACCGTTCAAGAAGAAGTAGCCATTGTTGATAACATTTACAACAGGTATAAATTTATTGATATACCACTATCCGTTGGTTATGAGATAGACCTGGTAGATTTTGTTTTCACTGTAAGTGGAGGGATTGGAATTAATTTGATGACTAAGAGAGCTGGATATATATATGGACCAGATCTAAGTTCAAAGCTTAACTTGAGCTCCGCTGTAGAGGGGAATCAACAGATATTCAAAGATAATGCGGGTATTAGCTTATTGGCCTCTTTTGGTTTGAACTATAAAATCGGAAGAGGTTTTATGCTTCTAGCTGAACCATCCATGAGGTATTATCTCGGTTCATTAACAGACAGTCAATATCCAATTAGTCAAAAGTATATTCAATTTGGGTTAATAGCAGGATTGAGATATCAATTGGTATATTAAAAAAGCAATAAATTTAATTAATCAGGGCCCGTTGTGTTTTACGCGGGCTTTGTATTTTTGTTCCACGTGGAACATTATGAATGCTCAATTCTAAAATCAAGGATTGTTCCACGTGGAACATTTATTTTAGTTGTATAAGTTATCACAATGTCAATAGTGTTTGAATCACAAATTGAAAAGTATGGAAACAAAGGTGAAAAAACAGGTTGGACTTACATTCTGATTGATATTCACAAGGCAAAACAGCTAAACCCAACAAGAAAAACTTCATTTCGAGTCAAAGGACTATTGGATAGCTTACCCATTCAGGGAATAAGCATTTTACCTATTGGAGACGGTCATTTTATTCTACCTCTTAATTTGACTTTAAGAAAATTATTAAAAAAAAGGGTAGGTGATAAAATAAAGGTTAATATTTCTATCGATGTTACCCCATACATCATCGATCCTGATTTTGTAGATTGTTTAAGCACAGAATCCGAAGCATATACCTTTTTCAAAAGTCTTCCGGAATCACACCAAAAATATTTTTCTAAATGGATCCAGTCATCAAAAACGAGCGAGACAAAAGCCAAAAGAATTGCAGAAGCCGTATGGGCGTTGTCAAAAAAAAGGGGTTATGCAGACATGATTCGAAGCAGAAAAAGCAATAATTTATAAGAAGCAAAACAGCCTAAAGTAACGCACAATATTCTATCATTCAACTATCTTCGTGGTTGTTAGAAAAGAAAAATGGTTTACACCAAAGTAAGTATCATCATCCCGGCCTTTAACGAGGAGGCAACAATAGAAGCCGTAATAGAAAGGGTTTTAGCTGTTGACATTAATCTTAAGAAGGAAATAATCGTAGTGAATGACGGATCAAAAGACAAAACGGAAGAGAACGCATTAAGGGTGATTGAACTACATAATGACAAACCAGATGTTTCTTTTAAATATAAACGAAAGGATAATGGTGGAAAGGGAAGTGCAATGAAATTAGGATATTCAATAGCGACGGGAGATATTCTTATTTGTCAAGATGCAGACTTGGAATTATTTCCGGAAGATTATCCGAATCTGCTTAAACCATTTTTTCAGAACCCAGAACAAAGGGTTGTTTATGGTTCTAGAATTTTGGGGGGGAACACTATGGGAGAAAGTGCTTTTTATTTTGGAGGTCGTCTCGTTAGTTTAATTACATCTATTCTTTTCGGAACAAAGCTTACCGATCAGCCAACAGGTTATAAAATATTTCACAAGGAGTTGATCCCAATTCTTGTTAATGCACACCATAACGGTTTTGAATGGGAAGCAGAAATTACCGCAAAAATTCTAAAAAGGAAATATAACATTAAAGAGGTCCCAATTAGATATTTGCCGAGAAAGGTGGGGAAAAAGTTACGATGGGTAGATGGGGTAAAAATTGTATGGACACTCTTTAAGTACAAAATACAATCCTAAGTGAGGATAGAACGCATGAATGAAGGACTTAAAAGATATGGCTCATTGTGGGTCATACTGTTTTTCTACATTGCGGGCGTTTTTATCAAACAACCCTGGAAAGGAGACACTCTAGAGCAAAAAGCAATTTATTGGGATGTCATTTCTTACTATGCTTATCTCCCTGCTGCAATTATCCACGGCGATTTAAGTTTGGGATTTCTTAAAAATCCAGTTAAAGATTCCAATTTTGTAAATCTCTATTGGCCCACACGGTTAGAAAATGGAAAAGAGATCATAAAAACAACAATGGGTTGGGCCATATTAAATACACCTGCCTTTTTGATTGGACACCTTTCTGCCAAACTATTTGATTACAGTCAAGATGGTTTTTCAGCACCCTATCAAGCCGCCATTGCATTCAACAATGTTTTGTTTTGCTTGCTTGGATTTTTTTATCTTTTTCGCCTTCTTTCTCGTTTTTTTGCTGCCAATACAGTTCACCTAACCATGATATCCATTGCGTTAGGGACAAATATTTTTTATTATACGTCTTTCACAAATCCAATAAGTCACTGCTATGAGTTTGCGCTTATATTGATGTTTCTCTGGTATTCATTGAGGTGGTTTGAAACACCCCAACCCAAAATTTTATATTTGATGGGTTTTCTTTTAGGTTTAATAGTTCTAATAAGACCTCTTAATTTGATAGTGGTAATTATTCCATCGTTATTTCAAGTTGATCAGCAGAACTTTGTGATTAGACAATGGTTGCTTGTTAAGAAACACTTCTTGCAGATTTTGATTGCAGGGGTTTGTATGTTTCTTGTTATTTTACCTCAATTGATTTATTGGAAGCTTAACTCTGGAAATTGGGTTTTTAACTCTTATGTTGGAGAACAATTTTTTTGGAGTCGGCCAATGTTGACTGAGTTTCTATTTTCTTATAGAAAGGGATGGTTACTTTACACACCTATGATGGCCCTTATGTTGTTTGGTTTTGTTATTCAGAAAAAAACTTTAAACCAGATTTTACCACAAATTCTAATATTATTATTGGTTATGATCTGGGTCAATTCTTGTTGGTGGTGTTGGTGGTTTGGCGGAACCTTTGGTTGTAGAGTTTTAGTTGATTTCTATGGCTTGTTTGCATTTCCCCTCGCTGTAGTAATTGAGTATTGTTTATCTCGCCATTTTATGTCTAGGTTAACTTTTACAATTTTTTTAGCCTTCATTATTTTTGTTAATCTCTTTCAGACGCGTCAGAAGCTGGAGGGACAAATTCATTGGGATTCGATGACAAAAGATGCTTATTGGCAAGTATTTTTAAAAAGAAGGTTTCCAGAGAACTATGATTCTCTTTTAAAAACACCTGACTATGAAGCTGCCAAAAATGGCAAAGTTGTCAGGTAAGCTTACTTAACCAAACATTACACTTCTTATTACGAACTTCATTAACCCAAAGTGAAGGCGCTATTTTTTAATTTTTTATTAGTCCTGTTAGGTAGTAAAATACGACTATCTTTGTCGAATAATTCGACATGTTTTTAAGTTGCCATAGTTATTATTCTCTACGTTATGGGACACTTTCTCCTGAAGAGCTTGTCTTTGAAGCTGTTGAACGAGGTATAAAGGCTATGGTACTAACGGACATAAATAACACATCTTGTTTTTTTCAATTTGATACAGCTTGTAAGAAAAATGGAATAAAAGCAATTTTTGGAATTGAATTCAGAGATGGGAATAGTTTCTTATATCTTGGGATAGCAAAAAACGAAGAAGGGATAAAAGAGCTAAACCAACTTTTAACAATACATTCTTCCACAAAAGAGCCGCTTCCTAAACGACCACTTTCCTTGCTAAACTGTTTTGTAGTATATAGGAATCTTCCAGAGGAAGATATTGGCCAGCTGAAAGAGAACGAATTTATTGGCATAAAACCTTCAGAACTAAATCCCATCAAAAAGAGATCTCAGGATTTATCAAAGTATGTTGTTTTTGCTCCCGTTACATTTTTGAATGAGGATGGGTGGAAAGTACACAAACTTCTTCGATGCATAGACCATAATATAATTCTAGGAAAACTTGAGCCCGGACAGTTTGCCCCCATTGACGAAATTTTCTATTCTCTCAGTGAAATTGAATGCAAATTTTTAGCCTATCCGGAGGTACTTGAAAATACCCAAATGATTTTGGATTCGTGCTTTACTGAAGTGCATTCAGGAAATGAAAATAACCGCAAAACCTTTACGGGGCATACTGATGGAGATTATCGCTTGCTTAGTAAACTTGCCGTTCAAGGATGCAGGCGGAGATATGGAGATCACAATCGCGGCGCTGCAGATAGAGTTAAGAGGGAGCTTCAGGTAATTCATCGGTTGGGTTTTTCCGCTTATTTTCTAATTACATGGGATATTGTTCGCTACGCTCAAAGTGCGGGCTACTATCATGTTGGGAGAGGAAGTGGTGCAAATAGTATTGTTGCGTTCTGTCTTTTTATAACGGATGTAGATCCTTTGGAGCTTGATTTATACTTTGAAAGATTTATTAATCCACACAGAAGTTCACCCCCGGACTTTGATATTGACTTTTCTTGGAGTGATAGGGATGATGTTACCGAATATATTTTTGACAGATATGGAATTGAATACACCGCTTTATTAGCTACATACAATACGTTTAAAGGAAAATCTATCATTAGAGAACTGGGCAAGGTTTTCGGTCTACCCAAAAAAGAAATTGATGTAATTATTGATGAACCCCTGGCTTCACACAAGCACCATCCATATGCCAAATACATTTTTCATTATGGAAAAAAGATAGAAGGTTTTCCAAATTATTTATCCATTCATGCAGGGGGAATCATTATTTCTGAGCGGCCACTATACTATCATACCGCATTATTACAAATGCCAAAGGGGTTTCCAACGACACATTTTGATATGTATGGAGCTGAAGACCTCTTGTTTCATAAATATGATATTTTGAGTCAAAGAGGGTTGGGCCACATTAAGGACGCTATTGATCTGGTACGAGAGAATCAAGAAAAGGAAGTTAATGTTCATCAGGTAGAAAAAATAAAAAATGATGATCGGGTGAGGGCTCAGTTAAAATCAGCTCAATGTATCGGGTGCTTTTATATAGAATCACCAGCCATGAGGGGCTTACTGAGTAAGTTGAAATGCGAAAATTATGTCCACCTTGTTGCTGCCAGTTCAATTATTAGACCGGGAGTTGCGAAGAGCGGTATGATGAGGGAGTATATTGAACGTTTCCACAAACCAGATAAAGTAAAATATCTACACCCAGTATTCAAACAAAATCTATCAGAAACCTTTGGTGTTATGGTGTATCAGGAGGATGTTATGAAAATAGTACATCATTTTGCCGGGTTGGATCTTGACGAGTCAGACGTATTGCGACGCATTATGACTGGCAAGAAAAAGTCATCAGATACGTTTAGAAAACTTATGGAAAAATATTTTCATAACTGTAGAGAACGAGGTTATCCCGAAGATCTGATACTAGAAGTATGGCGACAGATAGAAAGTTTTAGTGGATACTCTTTTTGTAAGGCACATTCTGCTTCGTATGCAGTTGAATCATTTCAGAGCTTATATCTAAAAACCTATTTCCCGCTTGAATTTATGGTGGCGGTCATAAATAACTTTGGTGGTTTTTATAGCACAGAACTTTACATACATGAAGCCAGAATGTGCGGGGCCAGGATTGAAGCGCCATGCGTTAATAAAAGCCGCTATCTGACACACATTGAAGGGAAGACAATTTATGTTGGCCTAATTCATATCCAATCTTTGGAAAAAGAGCAAGCGCTACAACTCGTCCGTGAACGAGAAATAAGAGGGCCGTATAGTAATTTGGATGATTTTATTCAACGTAATAAAATGACTCGCGAACAACTGAATTTGTTAATTCGTATCGGGGGCTTTCGCTTTACCAAACAAAGTAAATGTTCTCTATTATGGGAAAGAAATGCAAAGTATCAATCCCCCCAGAAGTATGTAGCGGCAAGACCGATTTTTTCAGAAAAAGAAGATAAGTATGAGCTTCCAATTTTAGAGGACGGACTTTATGATCAGGCCTTTGATGAGATCGAGCTGCTGGGATTTTCACTTTGTTCACCATTTAATTTGATCCTGGAAAAACCCCACAGCTATACAATGTCCAAAGATTTGAAAACCAAAATTTCAAAAAAAATTATACTTGTGGGCTATTACGTCACACGCAAGCCGGTAACTACCAGCAATGGAAAACTAATGTCTTTTGGTACTTGGGTAGACGAAGAAGGTTATTTTTTTGATACCACACATTTTCCCCCATCTTTGGAACACTACCCGTTTCAGGGAAAAGGGTGTTATGAAATCCATGGTGTTGTGACAGAGGATTTTGGCTTTCCAAGCGTGGAAGTTCACTGCATGAAAAAGTTAGGGTGGAAAAAAGACGAAAGGTATTGAATCGTTAGGCGAGTTGGATAATTTGTGAAATCACAATGTGCGGTACATCTTATCCATGAACAAATATTTCTTGGCACCCCAACAATTTTTATCACAACATCCAGTAAAAATAAAAGAGAGAACTTTTTATTTTAAGTCTTCAATACCCGAACTGTCCATAACCATTTCATCATTCAGTACAACGTTAACGAATTCGGTACTGTCTAACAACAGCTCATCTTTTTCAAAATAAATTATATCGTCAGAGTTATCAAGATTAGTGATGTCTGAGTCGTTATCTTGAGTTTTTGTAAAAGAATCAACAGAGTCGATAAGAATTATCTTGTTGTTACTGTTCGAAAATATTTCTTTACTTTGAATTATTCCCTTTTTGTGCTTTTTGACAACCACTGTGTTTTTAGTTTTTAATACATTCTTTGATGAAGAAATTTGTCCGCTCTTTTGAAAGCAGGAAGTAATGATAATTAACAATAAAAAAGAATAAACAAATACTAGTCTATTGTTAGAGTTAGCAGAATGAAGAGTGAACAAGGTTTTCATGACAAAAGATTTATAGACTTTTGACTTAGAAAACAAACCTTCGTTTATGTGTTGTATGTTAAATCCGCGTTAAGACAAATTCTCGTTTATTTAGTTTTATTTTTTACATATTTTTCAAGCCAGGAATCCATTTCCCAAAGCATGTGCAAAATATTTTCACGCGCCGAATATCCATGACTCTCGAATGGGAGAATAACCATCCTTGCTTTTCCACCATTGCCCTTAATGGCCTGAAAAAATCGTTCTGTCTGCATGGTAAAGGTTCCGGAATTATTATCAGATTCTCCGTGAATAAGTAAAATCGGACTTTTGATTTGATGGGCATAATTGAAAGGAGACATTTCATTGTATTTATCTTGTGCTTGCCAATAAGTCCTTTCCTCAGATTGAAAACCAAAAGGGGTAAGGCTTCTGTTGTAAGCACCGGATCTGGCTATGCCAGCAACAAATAAATTGGAATGAGCAAGAAGATTGGCTGTCATAAATGCTCCATATGAATGACCCATTACCGCGCATCTTGCAGGATCGATATAACCTAAAGAATCAACAGCTTTAATTGCAGCTTCAGCATCTGCTACCAATTGTTCGAGATAGGTATCGTTTGGTTCCTCATCACCCTTACCGATTATTGGAAATTGGGTATTCTCTAAAACAGCAAAACCTCTGGTTACCCAAAACAAGGGTGAGGCCCAATTAATACTGTTAAAGAAATGAGGAGAATCTTTAACTTGACCAGCAGTTTTGTCATCTTTAAATTCTTCAGGATATGCTTCCATAAGGAGGGGTAACCGACCGTCTTTTGATGGGTTGTAGCCAACAGGAAGATAAAGCGTTGCAGACAAGGAAACCCCATCTTTACGCAGATAGTGGATCTTCTTCTTGGTAATATTTTCAATTGATTTATAAGGGTTTTCCCGAAAGGTAACGGACTCAGGCTTTTGTTTGGATGTTAAATCTCTTATATAAAGGTTTGGAAATGAAGTTGGACTTTGTATGCTTGTTAGTAATAATTTAGAGTTAATGTCAAGAACTCTCACAAGCTTTTCATAAGTTGAAACACCATCCGCTTGCCACAAACGGTTTCTGACAAAAGAGCTTAAATCAATTTCGTCAAGAAAAGGTCTATTTCCAACGGGAGAATAACCTTCTCCATTCAAATATGCTTTTTTATAATCCTTACTTAAAAGTAAGACCTCACGATTTGATTTTTCGTCGTATTTTGATATAAAAGAACCTGGGTTGTTGTAAAGATCTTCACTTGATCTGTCGAAAATCACCTTAATACTTTTGGACGAGACGGAATCCAAACTATTAGAGGGATCGATAATATATGTTTTGGTATTCCTATTTTTCCACCAGCGGTCCTCTACAATCGCAAGATTTTCATTTGCAAAAATTATATTAGCAAAACGGTTTTTAATAAAACATATACTTTTAGGAACATTAAATGGGGCATCAGAAATAAACAACTGGTCTCGGAATTCTCTCTCTATTGTTGGGTTTCCACCATCGGTAGCTTCACACCAAAAGAGAGTTGCAGGTTTATCTGAACGCCAAAATATGTTTCTTTTACCGGCTTCAACAGCATCAAAACTGGTTGATTTCAGATCGTTAAGTGGCCTGTTGTAAAAGGTTTTAACAAAAACACCATTGCTGTTATAAATATTAAATTTGCTGGGGAAAAAACCAAGACTTAAAGTATAACTGTAAGGTTTTGACAGCTCTTCTGTCAGGAGGAATTTTCCATCAGGAGAAAAGCTAAAACTTTTATACACCGCCACCCCTAAAAAGTCTTGCGTCGGAAGCTCACCTTCAGGGTAAACTTTTACCAATGTACATGCAGCGTAATAATCAAAACGACCCTCGTCTTGCTGGTTTTTCAAAAGATCTTGAAAAGTTCTAGCAGGTAATTTTTCGCCAGTAGTTTCCTGGATAATCGGGCCTTTAGGTAAATCGCGGGTATCTGATAATCTGGATTTAGCACCTTTTGATCTGCAAATAATAAAACTTTCATCTTCAGCCCAAGAATATGAATTTCCTAATATACTATTGATACCTTGGTTTAGAATTTCTTTTGCTTTACCAGTTTTTAGGTTAATTACCCAAAGGCTTAAATGATCTTTATATACCTGAATGAAGGAGAAGTAATTTTCCCTTGGACTAAATGAGTAGGATTGAAATTTTAATGGAAAAGGAAGATCTTGAATATTAATTTGACTTTTATTTTTAACGTTCTGAATAGTTAGGGAAGTGAAATACAGGTTCCGGGATGAATTAAAATTTTCGGGATTAAAACGAAGACCAGCTAATTTGATTTCCGGTTCGGCTAAGTCTTCTAATGATTTATAATTTGGTTTATCAATTAGGGCCAGATATTTGCTATGACGACTCAATGCCGTTTGCGAAGGAGTCTTGGCTTCTGCTAGAGCAAGAATGGGTTCAGGAGGTGTTTGAAACCCTACCTGTGCAAAAAGACAAACCCAAAAAAAATTAAGCGAAATGAAGGAAAATATCTTTTTCATTGACAAAAATTTATTTTTTTGTAAAAATAGAGAAAATTGCACCAGGTGACAAGAAATTAGAATCCTTATTAATTTTACAAAACACTAATAATCAATTGATTATAAAAATGGCTTATGATTGTGCTATTCTAATCCAGATAATAACTTAAATAGCTAAAACCGAGAAATGGTAAATCAAACTTCTCTAATAATAAGTTAGAGTAAAGAATGCCACTTATATTTAAACAAATATATAGGATCTAACAAGGGTTGTTAGAAATAAAGAGTAGCGTGGGGGAGGCTTGAACTCCCGACCTTGCGATTATGAATCGCACGCTCTGACCAGCTGAGCTACCACGCCAAGGAGGCGCAAAGGTAAAACAAAAAAAGAAATCAAGAATTAAAGAACTTTAGCAAAACTATAAAATCTTCTACCATTCAAAATAAGGTAATCGAAATACCAAATGCAAAGAACTTACTGCAAACAAACTCTGCGTATTAAGCATATCAGATTATTATTTACATACCCCCAACCGTATTATTCCTGCTCTCGCCTTTTGATGTATGCTATGAGCAAATTGTTGAGGATGCGTTTTTAAAGTATTTCTATATGCTTGGCAGGATTTTTCAAAATCACCAATAATCTCCCAAATTTGTCCAGAATATAGAAGAGAAGCTGAGGCGTAAAAAGTTTTATACGTGACATCGAATTTTATGGCATCATTAAAGTATAAAAGAGCCCCATTAAACTCTTTCTTAGATTGTAAAATACGCCCCATCCTATATGCACACTCTGTTTTTAACTTTGGATTCTCATAATAAGTGGCAATGCGAGTTTCAAGAAGCTTTAATGACCGAGAGGCGTAACCTCCATCGAAAAGAAGTCTACATTTTAATAATATTAAGTCAGGAATATCATTTGTCAAATAGTCATTTTGTGCTTTTTTGTCTTCATCTGTCTTTGTATTTCCAATCATTCCAATTTTACTTTGATAAAATTTAAACAAGTTCAGGTCACTTTTTAATAAAGCACACCAACTTAATTTTTGGTAGGTTTCTTTTATGTAGCTGTTTCCATGAAAATGCTCTAAATATTTTTTAAAATCAATTTCTGCAGCACCATTTAGCTGTTGCAGCTTTGTTAAACCCTCCATAAAAAACAAATAAGGAAAAATTTCTTTTTTAGTTTCTGAAATTAAAGAAAGACAAATAATGGCTTCCTCATTTTTAAATGATTTCATTGCAAGCCTGGCCTCAATAAAGGTGCTCATAGGATTCAAATTACAAAATTCAGAACTCTTCTTCCAGAACAAATAACCCTCCTCCGGTTTGTTTTCTAAGAATGAAATAATTAAAGCATTCGCAGCAGTGGATTCTAAATAGAAAAGATCTGCATTATTTTTTGCATAATTCAAAAACAAATTTGTTTCTTTTTTACCAAGAGATATGGATCCATTTAAATTAATCAAATTTTTTATCCATGAAAATTCATCTGGAATAGACCCAACCAAAGAATGTAGAACCCCCAACGATTTATATGTATACATAAAATGTGGGTATTTCTGTTTAGTTTCTTCTAATATAGTTAAAGCTTTTCGAAAGTCAGTAAATGCAATCAACGAGGAACCCATCTTTAATTCCAACAGAGCCCATTGTAATAAAACTTCACTTGTGAGAAACGACTTCCATTCTACTGGAAGAGATGAATTTTTTATTTTTTTTAAACGCAAATTCTTAAAAGACTTTCTTTTATTAAAAAGATAAAGATTTTCACTAATGAAGATTTCAAAAAAATCGAGCTCATTAGCCATTAATACATAAGCATAATTGGTTTTTTGTTGTGTATCACAAAAGAGCAAATCTCTGGCATAATTGAAATCCAGATTTAATATTGAATTATATATTCTTTTTACTGGTCCTTCAAATTGGACAAAGTCGCTGGCAAGGACATCTGTCTGAAAGATTAAACAGAAACAAAATAAAACCAATTTATGCATTCTTTATGAAAAATGGGAAAGGTCAGATATCATAAACACCTTCAACAGGACAGTGGTCAGAGAAGCGAATTTCTCTATGATGTTTATAGTCTCTAACTAAATTCCCAAAAGGTTTTGAAATGGATTGATAGTCTATTCTCCAGCCTTTATTTTTATTGTATGACCCGGCACGATAACTCCACCAACTGAATGCCTGAAGTTCAGGAAAGACAACACGAAAACTATCTTCAAATAATTCATTATACCAAGCATTTAACCAAGCTCTTTCTTCAGGTCTGTAACCACTAGGGTTATCTTTTCTTTGAGGATTATGTATATCAAGTTCTTTATGAACGATGTTGTAATCCCCGACTAGGATTAATTTTTTTCTTTCATATAAAAGGTTCTTAATCCAGGGATAAATATCTTGTAAAAACCTCATTTTAAACAAGTGTCTTTCTTCACCAGAGGATCCGGAAGGGAAATATGCATTCATAACAGACCAATCTCCAAAATCTAATCGAATAAACCGACCTTCCCGATCATAGGTCTCTATTCCACAACCAAAATGTACTTTATCAGGAATCTCTTTAGTTAAAACAAGGACTCCACTGTAACCCTTTTTTTCAGCACAATGCCAATAGGCTCTATAACCTAAGGATAGATACATTTCAGGATCAGCATATGAGATGTCCATTTTCGTCTCTTGAAGACAGATGATATCAAAATCACATTTTCTCAACCACTCATTGAAACCCTTTTGCACAGCAGATCTTAACCCGTTTACGTTAAAACTAACTATCCTTTTCATATATGAATTTGAAGTTGAAGATAGTTAAAAGGAGTGCTATAAAGAAAATAGACTTTGAATTAAATCAAGAATTCAAGACAGTAAGTTCTTTTACATCGAAAGTGCTTAAATTTTCAAACTGATTTATCCGTTTATAAATTTCATCTTGATTTAGATTCTTCAATTTTGAAAGGCTAAAATCTTCTACGCAAAAAGAAGCCATTACACTGCCATAAATTATTGCTGTTTTCATATTATTAAAACTAATATCATTAGTTCTAGCCAGGTATCCCACCATTCCTCCTGCAAAGCTATCTCCGGCACCCGTTGGGTCAAGGACATCTGCTACCGGTAAACCAGGAGCAAAAAATATTTGATTTTCATAAAACAGTAATGCACCATGTTCTCCTTTCTTAATTACCAGGTATTTGGGTCCCATTTTGTGGATAACAGCAGCAGCTTTAACTAATGATCTTTCTCCTGATAGCTGACGAGCTTCTTCATCATTTACTGTAAGGACATCAACCCTGGGCAATAATTTCATTAATTCGTCCATCGCCACATCCATCCAAAAATTCATTGTATCAAGAATAACTAGTTTTGGGGGATCAGAAAGTTGATCAAGAATAGAAGCTTGGATGGAAGGTGTAAGATTTCCAAGCATTATAAATTTGCTCGATTGGAAACTTTTAGGCAGTATAGGGCTGAAATCTTCTAAAACATTTAAGTCAGTTATGAGCGTGTCGCGACCATTCATATCATTATGATAACGACCAGACCAATAAAATGATTTTTTACCTTGAACTCGTACCAGCCCATCAGTTTTTACCCCACGACTGACCAAAGCTTCAATCTCACTTTCAGGAAAATCATCTCCAATAATTGAAACTAAATTTATGTGGTCATACCAATATGAAGCAGCCCAACTAATGTATGTACATGCACCACCAATTACATGATCAACTTTGCCAAATGGTGTTTCAATGCTGTCAAAGGCCATGGTTCCAACAGTAAGTATGCTCATTTTTAGTATTTATTGTCTAATAAAAAAGCCCTGCTTTATGCAAGGCTTTCAAAACGTGCGCCCCTTCTTGGGCTCGAACCAAGGACCTACGGATTAACAGTCCGACGCTCTAACCAACTGAGCTAAAGAGGCTTTTTAAATATCGAGGTGCAAAGATATAAACCCGTTTGAAAAGCACAAGTAAAAACGATCAAATTCTTTAAGAATTACGAATTAAAGCTGAACAATCCCATTATTGAATCAAGATCGTTTCCATACCCCAAGCATTGTTTTCATCAATTACCTGAACCATGTAGGTTCCTTTAGGCCATTTATTAACATTAATTATGTGTTTTGAGGAAACCATCTTATCTTGATAAACGACTTTGCCAGAGGGGTCAACAACGTTAACTTGTTGATTTTTAATATTTTGTGTTCCTAAATCGATAATAAGTAAATCCTTTACCGGATTTGGACTGACAGTTATTTGGATCACTTTGGATGGATCAAGCCCAGATAAGGTAGGTTTTACTAGAAAGAATGCAAAAGTATCGTTTTCAATATCTGGTCCAAACTCTACTTCAGAAGCAGTATAACTAGCAATGGGCTCAGGATACCCTGGAGAATAAAAATTATACACAACATCAGTTTGAGAACCAATGGGTGTTGAACCTAATGATAAAATTGCAGTGCTTCTGGTTGTCAATTTAAGGCAGTTGAATGTCCCGGCAGTAGTTTTGATTGTTCCCCAAGCTTCTGCTTTATTATTGGAAGCGAATTCTACCTGAATTGGGCCGAATTCTGAATCAAATGTTGCTGAACTTGTGTCTTCAAAACTAGTCCCAAAAGTAAATGGCAGCACGACTACGGTCAAACCAGAATTAAGAAGCGTCGGAGGTTCTCCGGAGGCATCTGATTCGCCAAGGAATTCTATCAAATTATTGGTTTTTCTATAAAATTGATAATAAGCAGAACTATCTCTACCACTCTGAATTGCGAAAGTAGCTTGAGGAAAAAGATTCGAATTTGGTAATCCGGAAGGATTCACTACAACGGTTGTATCAGGAGAAATAACCAGAATGTCCGCAGGGCTAAAATCCCAAGAAACGTTACCTCCTAAAGATTCAACACTAACAGGACTTATATAATTAGCATCTAACTGTTTTTCTATTACTTTCAAGCCTATACTTGGAGAACTGTTATAAATAGGTTGAGCCAAAGCAGCTCCGGAAATAATTGAAAAACAAAGAAGAAGGAACTTTTTCATAAAATATAATTTAATTGACCACAAGATAATCTAAAAATTTAACACCATAAAAATTT